>CAZAHQ010000001.1:0-30137 GCA_964484415.1 uncultured Acidobacteriota bacterium
CGCTGCCACCGGTGAGTGGACGCTGGTCTTCATCGAGTTAGCCTCGGCATCGGTGTGGCACTCGTAGCAAACCTTGTCCTGCCTGGCTTTCATGATTGCCGGCACACCGGAGCCGTGCGGGTTGTGGCAGGACAAACACATCCCCTGGCCGAACGGCATGTGCTCGACCTTCGGGGCAGGAGCGTCCTTCATCGCCGTGTGACAACTAAAGCAGAGATCGTCTTCTTTCACCGCCAAGATCGCCGTGCCGAAACCTGCGTGCGGAGAGTGACACGACAGGCAGCCCTTCTCGTCGAGCATCGGCTGGTGCGGGAACGGTTGCTCTTTGACCTGCTCCTCATGGCACTCGGCACACAACAAGTTCCCGGCTTTGGAAACCAACTTCGGTTGTTGCGATGAGTGCGGATCGTGACACGACAAGCACATCCCGGTTTCGAATGGAACGTGAACGGTATCGCGACCCGCGGTGAGCTTGGCCGAGTCGTGACACTCGGCACACATCTGTTCGGCATCACCCTTGAGGGTGAACGGCGTTGGCGAGGTTGCGGCTTGGTGACACTTGTCGCAGGCCGCAACCGCCACTGGGTTGTGGACGCTGGTCTTCAAGAGGCCCTTGAGAGTGGACGAGTGAGGATCGTGACAGACGCTGCAGTTGGACTTCTCGACGGGGTAGCCGGCGTGCGCTCGTTTGAACGCGTCCTTACCCGGCTCGTGACACGAGATGCAAAGCGCGGTCTGCGGCTTGATCAAGAGCGCCGCTTCGCTCGACCCGTGCGAGCTGTGACAGGCCGAGCAACCGTCCTTGCGCAGTACCTCGTGCACGATCGGCTTTTCGAAGGCCGCCTTGGCGTGACATTCATAGCAGGACGCAGCCCCCTGTTTCTTGAGCAGGTGCGCTCCATCGGAGGCGTGCGCTTCGTGGCAGACCGTGCACTTCCCGCCCTTGAGCGCGGAATGAACGAATTTCTGGTCAAGGCCGAGTTCTGCTTTCTTGTGACAGTCAAAGCAGAGATCGTTGCCATCCTTCTTCAGGAGTAGCTTGGGTACGAGCCCGTGACGCATGTGGCAATCTTCACACTTGCCGGTCGTGACCCCCGGATGCGCCGTCTTGGCGGCGGAATACTTGGCGGCCTCTTGCTTGTGGCATTCCAGACAACTCTTGGGTTGAAAACGCCGAGCCTCTGACCATGCCGGATGGCCACTGACGAACAGCAGGGCAATCAGCAGCCCGAGCGGCGCACAGTGTTCAGCCAACCGTGGGAGCCACGAACCTTGGATCGGTTTGATCACGCACATTGTCTGGCCTGTTCCTCGGGCTGAAATCGTACGTCCATCTTACGCGAGTGCAGGATCTGTTCTCTCAGTCTGAGTTTGATCTCTTGGGTACAGTTTCGGTCAGTCTTCGTATCGCGCTGTGACCTTGGTCAAGCCTTCCGGTTGTGTCGGGACGCGACGGCGCAGCGTCCGAGACAAATCCATGTCTTTGGCCTATCCAAGGATCGGCAACCGATCACGATCAAGGCTTGACTTGTCCCGATTGCGCACACGCGGGATACCGGTTACCGCGCTCCGAGTCGGGCACTCGGCGACGGCACGTCAGGCGGAGGTGGGGGCGGCAACGTGGGATTCCGCCGCTTCCTTCTTTCGGCTTCGAAACCAGGTGCGCCAGCCTTCGGTCAGCTCCAAGAAACCCCACCCGACGATGGCCTTCACCAGCAGCTTCCCACTGGCGGGCTCCAACGAAAACCCCGGAAACAAGAACCGCTTTCCACCATTCTGTCGCCCCAACGCGCGGCGCTCACGACGGGCACTCGCGATGCTGGCGAAGCGACGGTTGTAGCCGCGCATGAAATAGAAAAACGGTGTCGACGGCGGGGTCATGAACACCGGCTCACGCAGCGCCACCTCGCCGCGCTTGAACGGCTGCGACACGATGCCGAGGTAGAAGAACCCGAGGTCCATGGTGAACGCCAGACGCATCAGGTCGTATTCGCCGAGATACTCGTACTTGTCCTTGTATACGGCCTCGAACCAGCGGTCGTAGCTGCGTCGAAAATCGCGATTGTGTTTGGCCACGAGCGGCGCTACCGACTCGCCGCGTTGCTGTGCGGCGATCAGGTCGACGCTGCGGCACACCGTATAAGTGATCCAATCCATGCCAGGACTGTAGAGCGGATCCATGAATGCGGCGGCATCGCCGACCAGCGCAAAACCGTCGCCCGCGAACTGTGTGCTCGAGTACGGCAATTGTCGTCGTACGTGCACATCGCCTTCGATCCAGGTGGCGTCGGCCAACAGTTCTTTGCCAGCCGGATGCAGCGAGAGAAAGTCCTTCAGCTTTTGTCCTTGCGAGCCACCCTTGGGCCATTCCATGCGGCGTTGGTCGTAAACGACGCCGATGCTGACATCGCCACCCTTGAGTGGAATCCACCAGGCCCACCAACCGTCGCCGGTGAGATGGTTGGTGGCGGTGCTTCGCAGTCCAAAGGCGGCTTGGCCCCAAGCTGGGAACTTGGTCGCCAAGGCGCGGCTGTCCCAGTCCTTCACACCGCGCCAACGCGACCATACCGCGCAGGTCGGATGCTCTTCGTTGAGGCGATGCCAGCCCTCCTGGCGGGCCAGTTGCGCCGCCAGCCCGGAAGCATCGACGACCCATCGTGCGTCGATCTGTTGAGTCTCGTCCCCATGCTGGACTGTCAACCTCTGCTCACTGCCGTCGCACAGTTGAACGCGACTGACCTTGGCGGGGCGCATCAGCGTGATCCCCATCGCCACGGCGCGACTCAGTACTTCTTCGTCGAGCACCGATCGATCGACTTGATACGCAGGTAACCGCACCTGATAACGCGGCCCGATCTCGCTGCAATCGGCCAGCGAGTGTGCCTGTTGGTTGGAGAACCAGAAACGCATCCCCTGCTTGACCAGGTGCGATTCGTTGAGATGTTGGGTGAGGTCCAAGACACGTCCCAGGAAGAACGCGCTGACCTCGACCGTCGCCTCCCCCACCTTGCGCGTGAACTGCGTCGCCTTCTCGACTACCAAAACTCGCAACGAAGGGTTGTCGCGAAGCAAGAGGATCGCGGTGGCTGCACCGGAAAGCGAGCCGCCGATGATCGCGACGTCGTACTGCCGACGGCCTGGGTCAGGTGCGCTCATGCGCCGATTATTCGGAGATCCATCATGCATGGCAAACGATTTCCTCCCTGAAAAGCCCCTGGTGTTAGCATCCGAGGCTCATTCAAACCGGGCATTACAGTCAGAGGTGTCGATGTCCCTGATCCAGCGCGACGTCTGTTCCCTGATCTACGAGCAGCGTTGGGCCGCACTGGCGACGACCGGCAGTGACGGGCCCACCGCATCAATGGTGGCGTATGCACCCGAGCCCGGCTTGAACGGTTTGCTGATTTACATCAGCCAGCTCGCAGCCCACACCGGTCAGTTACTCGCTCATCCCGTTTGCTCGCTGGCGATCAGCGTGCCCGATGGTGGACTCGACGATCCCCAGTTGCTCCCCAGGGTCAGCTTGCGCGGCAAGGCCACGCCGATTGCGCGCGACTCCGCCGGGTTCGCGGCGGCTGCGGCTTGCTATGTGGAACGGATTCCGGCCGCGGCGCCGCGCTTGGCACTGACCGACTTTCAGTTGTTTCGATTCGTGTTCGAGGAAGCGCGATTCGTCGGCGGCTTCGCGCGCGCGGCGCGCTTCGAAGGCGACCCGCTGCGGATGGTTGCCGTGGAGATGGGGCTGTAGCGCGACGTTCGATCGAGTCACGAGACGGTGAGTAGAGAACACCGCGAAGGGTGCGAGTGCTAGCGCCGTCCACCGGATCTGCGCGCCACGGGCATCGAGTCCTTCAGCTCTGCGCGCAACATGACGTACGAGGCGTGACGCTCAGCACTCACGCTGCCGGCGGCCACCGCCGCGAGTACAGCGCACCCCGTGTCCTTGTGATGAGCGCAATCTTGAAACCGACAGTTACCCAGACTGGGACGGAACTCGGGAAAACAGTGAGCCAGATCGTCGAGTTCGATCCCCCAAAGACCGACCTCGCGCAAGCCCGGCGTGTCGGCCACGAATCCACCGTCGGGCAGCGGAATCAGCTTGGCGCCCACCGTGGTATGCCGTCCCTTGTTGACCGACGCGCTGATCTCACCGACACGCAGATGAGTGCCCGGGTAGAGCGCGCTGAGCAGCGAAGACTTGCCGACGCCGCTCGGCCCCGACAGCGCCGATCGCCCCATGGCGAGCACACCTCGTATGGCCTCCAGACCGGCACCGATGTTGGCGCTGGTGAGGTGCACGGGATATCCAGCCGCCATGAATGGCGCCACGAAGGCGTGCGCTGAGCGTTCATCGACAAGCTCGCATTTGTTCATCACCAGGCGTGCTGCAATGCCATTCGCCTCGGCGATCACTAGGAACCGGTCGATCATGCGGGCATGCGGTTCGGGTTTGCCGAACGCAAAGACGACGATCACCTGCTCGATGTTGGCGACGACCACGCGCGAGCTGAAGCGAGAGCGTGGGTCGCGGCGCGCCAGCGTCGATCGCCGTGGATGAATCGCGTCGATCGCCCAGCCACCGTTCGATCCGCTGCGTGCGATCGAGACATCGTCGCCAATCGCGAGTTTGGTGGCGCCTTCGTGCTTCAGTCGTCCGCGCAAGCGTGCGTTGACGATCTCGCCTCCGGCCGTCCACACCTGCCACCCGCCACCGGTGCCTTCGAGCACGACTCCTTGCTTTGTTACTTCATCCATGGGCTGTCGCTTTCAGGGTGCCTTGGTGTGACCAAGGGGACATGACCCAGCTCGTCAGCGGGGTCGTTGCGATACCGCGCCCGACAGTGCGCCACTTTAAGCGCGGTGGCGAATGTCGATCGAGGTTTGGCCGCTGAACTCAAGCGCCGAACACTTGATCGAAGAACTCCAGCACCCTCGACGCCATCCAGTTCAGGCGCCCAGGAAACGGCCCGGTGACGAATCCCACGTGCCCACCCGTCAGGGGTTGGTCCAATCTCACGGCAGGCGACACGTCAACGACACCGGGCAGATGCTCGGATGGGAGAAACGGATCGTTGTGCGCGTTCAACAGCAGTGTCGGCAGTTCGATCTCGAGCAGGCGGCGGCGTGTCGAGCATCGCGCGTAGTAATCAGCAGCACCGTCGAAGCCGTGCACCGGCGCTGTGAACGCATCATCGAAGTCGCCCAGCGTCTTTGCTGTTCGAACGCGCGCCGCATCGGCGAGTCCTGGAAACTGCTCGATCTTGCGCAGCGCAGTGGGGACGAGCGTCTTGAGAAAGTGGTGTGCGTAGAATCGATTGAATCCTCGCGCCAACGACCGGTTGGCCGCCGCCAGATCGAACGGAGTGCTCACCGCGGCGACGGCCGAAACGAGATCGTTCGCCCGCGCGCCCTGCTCGCTGAGCCACTTCACGATCACATTGCCGCCCAACGAGACACCGACGACCAAGATGGTTGCTGCGGGCCAGTCGAGGCGCAAGCGGCGCAGCACCCAGTCGGCTTCGTTTGAATCGCCAGAGTGGTATGTCCTCGGCAGCAGGTTCGGTTCGCCGGAGCAACCTCGAAAGTGAACGACCACGCCACGCCAACCACGAGTCGCGACGGCGCTCATCAGCGTGAGCGAAGAGTGGCTCCGAGAATTTCCTTCCAGCCCATGAAACAACACGACCAGCGGAGGCTCGGATGATTCGGCGCCGACCACGCCGATCGCCTTCTCGCGGTGGGCCTGCAACCGCGGACTGCTCGGCGCGGACGCTAGCGCCGCCGCATCGAGCCAGTCCAGATCGATGAAGTCACCATCGGGTGTCGTCCAACGTTCCCGCTTGTATCGAATCACCGGCGCGCGGCAAACGAAGGGCCATAACGTCTGTGCGTTCCCCCCTGGCAGCCACGCTGGCGCACGATACAGGCTGCTACTCACGCTTAGTTCCCCCAAAGGCGACATGGTATGCGCAACGACTGGCTGCGAGGCGAGCACGGTGCGCAGGATCCTCGACTCAGGGTTCGGTCATCTCCGACTTCAGCTGCTCGATCAGCGATGGCAAGTGAAACCGCGACTCCGCGCTGTCAGGTGCCAATGCGATCGCCTGCTCGAACGACTCGAGAGCAGCGTGCTTGTTGCCGATCGCCATGTACGCGAGCCCCAGCTCCACTCGCGTGTCGGCATCGCGCGGGTTGAGTTGCTGCGCGGCTTGGAGTTGCTCGATCGCCTCTTGGTTGCGCCCCAGCCGACGCAACAGCCCGCCCAGGTTGTAGCGCGCAATCACCGACTCAGGTTTTGCAGCGACACACGCCGCGTACTCGGTGACGGCCTCTTCCAACCGATCCGCTTCAGCCAGCAGACCCGCGAGCTGGAATCGATCCTCGATCGACGCGGCGCTGCTCGAGATTTTCTTGCGTAACACCTCGATCACGTCGGATGCGCGTCCTGCCGCTTGCAGCACGTCGATCAGGTTCTGCTGCAATGCCGGATCGTCCGGGCGCAGCGCTGCCGCTTCCTTCGTATCTGCGATCGCGGCCGGAATGTCGTCCTTCAGCAAATGACACCAGGCCAAGCCCAACTTGACCTCCGGCACGCCGACCAAGCCCCAACGATCGGCAAGCGAGAAGTGCTGAAACGCCGCAGCCATGGCGTTGTGGTGTCGGGCAGAGTAAGTCCGCTCTCGAAACGCGCCGCTCAACACATCGGCGCGCGAGCTTTCGGTTTGCTCCAGGTAGTGCGCCCCGCGCGCGCGCTGCCACTGCACGAACGCGCTGTGCGCCACGAACACCATCCACAGTGAGGCCAGGCCAACAACGATCAGGGAGCGCGTCTGAACCTTTCCCGAACTCTTCAGTGTCAAGTTCTGGACTCTGACGCTGGGATCTCGAAACACTCGGAGCAGCATCAAGGCGAGAAACGCCGTGATGCCGCCAAGCCCAATCGACATCAACAGCGGCGGCCCGTCGTACAGCCCACGAAACGCGAGCGTGGCGATCGCACATACGATCAACACCAGCGTCTCATCGAAGACGCTGAGATCGTATCGTTTGGATCGCTCCGCGGTCGGAAGGCGCGTCAGAGCCGCGGGCCTTGCAAATGAGAAGCTGAGCGCTTCCTTCGGGCAGACACTGACGCAATCGAGGCACTTCATGCAGCCCGGATCGACCACCATGCCGTAGAGCTTGACCTCTTCGTGAACCCGCACGTTGGAGGTACAGGTTGCCGTGCAATGGCCGCACTGCTCGCACGCATCACTCACCACGATGCGTCCCGGCGACAATCGGTCCAAGCCACCGAAGGCGGCACCGTACGGACACCCGTAGGTGCAAAAACCTTTGGATCCCAAGAAGTACACCGCCGCAAAACCACACGACAGAAACGTCAGCGTTGTGAACAACGGGCCGGGGAACGTCGCCCAGAACGACGACGTCACGAGATGGTTGGTGAATCCGGGAAACGGAGGGACGGCGCTCGGCATGACGAGCCGCTTCAGGCTGGGCCAGACAAACATGTAGAGCATCAGAGCTAACGGTACGAAGGCCAGGAATCGCGAGCGAAACGGCTTGGGTCGAACACCGAGCTTCTTCATGATCCAAGCGCACAGGTCCTGAAGTGCGACGAGGTGACAGGCCCATCCGCAGAAGAACCGGCCAAAGACCAGCGTGCCGAGCAACGTCAGCGCGAAGAAGATGAAACCGGCGTTGAGGTAGCCGAGCTCCAACGTGTACATGCTCTCCGAGGGCTCGACCGGCGAGAGCGTCTTCCCTGCGAGCATGAAGTGCGTGACGTGCGCCGCAACCAACGCGTGCACACCGACCAGCACGGCGGCGCGCCACTTGCTGTTCTTGGACTTTCGCAGCGCCGAAAGCGAACCGCGGCCAGCGACCGGGAGCATCGGGTCGCTCGGGTCGACACCGACGCTGCACCGGCTGGACTTCTGGCTCGTCGCCTTCTTCACAACGCCGGCGCTCGCGAACCTATCCGGCTTGCACGCGTCTCGCGCGATGCCGCATCAAGGGCACGCCCGGCCGGCGATCGGTTGATTCAGCGAGCTGAAACCGAGCGGTCCCGATCCCGACGGGCAACCGTTCTTCGCACGCACCAAGTAATGGAACGCCTGACCAGCCGCCGGGACTGTGCTGTCGGTGCCGGAAGTGTTGGACGGATTGGCCAATGTCATGCAGCTTGCGGCGGAAACGAAGTCGGCCGGATCGGGCGATCGAATCAGATCGTAGGTGACATCGATCGCACCCTTGTCGAGTGGTGGCGACCAGGAGAGGTTGGTCACGCTGCCCGACTTGGTCAGGCGCAGATCACTTGCCTCCGTCGGCTTGGCCCACACCAACGGGTCGGCATCGTTGCAATCACACGGCCGGCCGTCGCCATCGTGATCGACACCGGAGCAGGCCGCATCGATGCAGCAATCGACATCGGCACAATCGATTTGCGCGTCGCAATCGTCGTCGCGTCCGTTCTGACAGGAGAACTCGTTGGCCTGTTGCGCGCCGCAGTCGGCGGCACAGCGACACGGGTTTTCACCCACCTCGCAGGTTCCGTTACCACAGCAGCCGGTCCCTCCGCCCTGATTCGAGCAATCGGCAGGGCAATTCGTGCAGTCTTCTCCCGATTGGCAAACTCCGTCGCTATTGCATGCCGATGGAACGACCGTGTTGATTGTGAACGACGTGGGTGAGCCCGGTTTGAAGATACCTGCCGTAATTTGGAAATTGCCCGGCGGCACGTTTGCGTCGAAGCGGAAGTTGTAGAGTGTTCCCCAACGCAGCGCATTGGCGTTGGGATTGGCTGCAAAGGTCTCGCAGTTCCATTTCACCGATGTGGCGTCGACCGTCGAACTCCAGTCGGTACCGACGAATGGCTCGCCACTGTGGTAGCTCACATCATGAAAGCCGACGTTACTGATAGCAGCACCGGGTGGAATCGGTACGCTGAAGCTGCCGATCGCTCGGTCCGAGTTTTGGTTGTAGAACGCGTACTCGTAGCGATACTGACCACCACCCAGACTGGTGGCGCGCGCACCCAAGATCACACGCCCATCGCCAGGCACATTCGTGTTGGTGAGCGTGACACCGGGATCGATGGTCGGCCACAGTTCGATCGCAGACTTCATTCGCTGTGTGGAGCCGGTCAAAGTGATGTCGAAATTCCCCGCTGAGAGAACCGAGATCGTGATCGGTCGCACCGAGGTGTTGTTGTTTTGGTTGTTGGCGGAGGCGTCATCGTGCGTGACGTAATGACCCTCTACCCAATACAACGCCCCCGTGTTCTGGGCCGGATCGAGATCGACGTTCTGCACTTGAAGGCGCTTGTAAATGACGTTACCGGTTCGGCTCCCGTCGGTGGGCGGATACGGAAACGCGCCACTTTTGGGATTGACCTCGAACTTGGGTCCCAAGCGCGTTTGATTCCCGTTGAGACTGCTGCTGTAAGGGTCGGAACAGTTCACACCCAAGCGGTCGCCGCCGTTCGGTGGAATGCAAGACGTTGAGCAAAGCGTTTCCGCCAACGCCGTGAACCCGTGCTTCAGCCAACTCTGGCCGATCTGTTCGAACCGGCCGTTCTTCAGCCGGTACATGTTCTGTCCGATGACGGGGTGCTTAGGGTTACCGGACTCCCACTCCAACCAGCACGAGCCGATATTGCACGACGTGGTGCCCACGGAAAACGCGGTAATACCGCCGACAGTACCCCAGCGCGTCTTGCCGGTGAGGTCACCGACGATGACATCCGGAACCTCTCCGCTGAACTGACAGGACAGCGTGCAACAGGAGTTGGCGTTGCCTGTTTCTGTACCGTCGTCGCACTGCTCGCCAGCCTCGATGACTCCGTTGCCGCAGGTGGCTGCGCGCGCCGACGTCAGCGAGGCCATAGCCAAGGCGGCCGCGAGGAGGATCCGAAACGCTACGTTTTGCCCAGTGAGATTATCTGCCGTCGTGGCGCTTGGCTTCATGAACCCTGCCTTGGTGAGGATCACAAAAAAAGTGCCGACCCTGCTCGAGAGCCGACGACCATTGACTCGGTTTGACCAGCAGCGTACCGCCCTAACAACAGACTCCCCTTCAGAGCCGCGGGAGTATACGGCGCTCCGCGAACTTGACACGATTAAAGAATGGTTAGGCTCAGGCGCCGTTCAGCAACCGCGCCTTGACTGAACTCGAGCGACCCCTCCCGGGCAGGATCGGAGCGGACGCCTGCTAGGCGCGATCGACCGGCTAACTCCCGGTTTCGCTTGGCATGCTGCCGATCCGCCCTTGTTCCAGACGATGGTGTATCGCCATAGCGGATGCCAATGCACCTTTGACCCGGGCAACGCCGTCTCGTACCGGTCATGGACCTCTGCCTACGTCCTGTATCGCTCGTGCGAGCGATGCTCGTGCCATACATCTCGCAGGGCACGACCCCCGCGAAGGCGATGGAGTACCCGCCAGACGGCGTCGCCGCTGACGAGCGCGTTGCCTCATCGATCCTGCTACCGACGGCAAGCAGCTCGATGCTCGAGGGCCTAGCGGAGACACTGACGATCACGGAGTTTGCGATCGGTGAGAATCTGCGGAAGTCGATCAGCTCGAGCAACCCTCTCGAGAATCTGCAGAGGGAACTGCAACGGGTGGCCCGCAACGTCAAGCGCTGGCGCGGCGGACAGATGACGCTGCGTTGCTGCGTTGGGGAGCAACTGGACTTCAAGTGGCTGAACGTCGCTTCAGGAGGATCAAGGGTTACAGAGACATGCTCGCGCTGATCCGCGCGATCGATGCGGCCGTACGCAGGTCGATGATAGACAACAAGAAGATGTCGCCCACAACATACCAACCACCCGCCGTTAGCTTTCAACAATCAACGGGTCATCCCCTGAATAATCTGCATCGCTGTCGCAGCTGCCGTGCTCGCAGCCTGCCCCCAATACGATCGCGGTAGGCCCCTCGACCGCGGGCTTTGTGCCAACGAGGTCGCTGGCGCGCTATCTGCGCCGTCGGAATGACCTGGATCATTGGGTGGCCGACGGCCACCTTCGTACAGTCTTTGCGCTGCGATCGAGGTGTCTCTGCTACGCGGCCGGAGGTTGTCCAGATGCTCGCGTCACTGCTCGCAACCGTACTCATGACAGTTCCATCGGTCATCTCTCCGCAACCCCCCGTGATTCAGGTCGACTGTGACGCCGGGCAGCACCTCGACAAAGCGCTCCTTGCAGTCCGGAACTCACCTGGGGCGAGGATTCAAATCCGCGGAACGTGTGCCGGGTGGTTCGAGTTGTCCACCGACGCAGTCCGACTCGAGGCATGGTTGCCCGGACAGGCAACCCTCACGGCGCCTGATCCGGCGCAGCGCGGTAGCGTGCTCACTGTTCGAGATGCCCGTGACGTCATGATTCGCGGGATCCGGTTCCGACACGGAGGTGATATCGGGGTTGGGTTGATTTTCCTCCGAAGCCCTGGCGGTCAAGTGCTCGAGTGCGAGTTCGAACACAGCGAGGTCGGGGTCGTCTTCGAGGACTCGCACGATGGAGGGGCTTGGGATATCTGGGCCCACGACAACGATATCGGTCTGAGCAGCGAGTCCGGGGCCTTTGTCGGCATTCACCTGTCCACCTTCGAGCGGAATCGCCGGAACGGGTTGATTGCGTGGTCAGGCGGCGATCTTCTGCTCGAACGCTCCAAGATCACGGGGAACAGAGAGGCCGGGGTGGTCGTGATGTTCAACTCCCGCGCGGACGTCGTCGCGTCATCGCTGAACGACAACGGCCAAGTCCACTTGTACGATGGTTTCGCAAGTCAACTTACGGTACGTGGCGACGTCGTTGTCGGCAGCCCAGCGGACACCACATGGTACGCGCTCGTAGTCGGTAGAAGCTCGACCTCAGATGTCGGAAACTCTACCTTCTACGGCAGCGTCCACGTGGACGACAACTCGTTCCTGGATCTCGGCGTGAGTCGTGTTTATGGTCCGATCTTGGTTCAACGATTCGGCCGCGTCTCGCTGTTCAACGCCACGGTCACGGGCCCTGCCAACTGCGCTTCGGCCGGTGACCTGATTTGTGGCTACAACACTCATGTCGCCGTCTCGGGCTGTCCATCGGCGACAGATTGCTCGCGGGACCTCGCCGGCGAGACGACCACGGTCGCACCAGAGCCCCACTTGATGCCGACACCCTATCAACCGTCGCCTCGTCCTCGCCGCTAGCGGATTCGTCCTGTCAAGACGAGGTGAGCTCATCCCGAGGTGCTACCTGCATCACGATGGGAGAAGCAACTGCCCCGCTGTACTTCGCCCAGAGCGCAAGGTGGAGATCACCTCCTGCCGGCGCAGCCTCATTGCGCTAGATCGTAGAAACTCTTCCGGTCATCCGAATAGGCGGGTGTGTGTCGGAGCGGCTGCGCGCGGCATGAAGCTGCTCAACCTGGAGCGATGCGTGTACGACGTGTTCCAACTGGTCATGCTCGATACTGTCTTCACGGTGTTCACCGACGAAGCAACGGCCTGCGCCTCGTCTGGGAAATGATCGAGGCCTAGACTGATCGCCGGGAGGTTCCCGTGCCGGAATCCGCTCAGAACCCGCTGGCGCGCCCACCGTCTCCTGTGGTCGCGAGCGACCTACCCGCCGAGATTCATGTCCAAGCGGTCTACTACGAAGGGCGAATCGACCTGCCGCAGTTTCGTGCACGACACCCGGAATATCCGGTGCTGTCGCTTGACCCAATGGTCGTGGAGTTGGTCGCCGGCCGTTACGTCGCACTGACGAAGTTCGGGTCTGTGATCTTCTGGAACTGCCGGCGCAGCGAGATCGACGCCGTTCAGCACGACATCGCCGTCCTACCGGGTGCGCTCGAACGCAACCTCGAGGTGTCCGACGAGTTGGTGGTCTTGGTTGGGCAGGACACGAACCTCGTCACATTCAAGGAGGTTCGGCTGCGTCAACTGACGGTCGATCAGGTGTCGATTATCTCGCGCGCCCTCGGCCAGTCGGTGGCACTCGAGCGATTCGAGAACGACGTGCAGGCGGCACTCGCCCGCTCACAGCCAGTGGTGCAGGCGTTGCGCTCGCGCGGCGAGTTGATCCAGACGCAGCGCGAGATTCTGCAGACGATCGGCTTCGCGCTTCACGTGCGCGCCGCCGTGCTATCGAACTTGACGCTGTTCGACTCTCCTCCAGAGGCCTGGGAGAGCGAAGCGGTCGCACACATCGATGCGCAACTTTGGGACTACTTCGACCTCGATGAGCGATTGTCGGCGATCAACCAAAAGGTGTCGTACCTCGCCGACCTCAACGGCACGCTTACAGACCTACTCAATCACCGCAAGAGCCAGCGGCTGGAGTGGATCATCATCGTGCTGATCGTGATGGAGATTCTCTTGTTCGTCGTGACGGAGCTGGCGCGTAGGACTTGAGAGTTCATTGGGCGCAAGTTTATTGGGGTATCGAGTCACCGGTTCGTACACTAGGTTGCGATAGAAGATCACGATCGCGCACGCCGGCGCATCTGCAACTCGCGCCCGCCGTCTTCGTACTTCACCTCGTCCATGAACTCGTTGATCAAGAATATTCCACGTCCGCTGGTCTTCATCAGCCCTTCCCTGGCCCGCGGATCTGGAACGGCATCGAGATCGAAACCCTGGCCGGGGTCGCGCACGACCACCAACAGCTCGCCGTCCTGTTCGACCGCGACGCAGCACTGCACGCTCTTCGTCGGGTCGTTCTTGCAGCCATGCTTGATGGCGTTGGCGATCGCTTCGTGCAGAGCGATCTCGACCTCAACCTCGTGTCCCACCGCGCACTGCTTGTCCTTGATGAGCTGCATCATTCCGGCAACGACGCCCGGCACCGCGCGCTGGTCGGCGGAGATAGTGATGTCGAGTTGGCAGGTTCTGCAGATTGGTACGAGGTTGCTCAGCTTGTGAACCTGATCGAGTGTCTCGCGAAGATCCACCACCAGCCGCTCCCGATCCAGGTCTGCCGCTTCGCGTTCCTCGAGCGCTTCACGAAGTTCGCCGAGGTTCCGCCGCAGTTTGAGTTGAGCCATGACCTGACGGCGCAGCGCTTCCAGCGCCTCCACCTGCTGCGCGGTGAGCGTTCTAGGTTGCTGGTCGATCACGCAGAGCGTGCCGAGCGCTTCGCCCTCGCGACTCAGCAGTGGAGCGCCCAAGTAGAAGCGGATGTGTGGATCGGAGGTCACGAGCGGGTTGCCGCGAAATCGTTCGTCGAGCATTGCGTCGGGGACGATGAACAGGCCGGGCTGCCGGATGGCATGCGCGCAGAAGGCGATGTCGCGCGACGTCTGGCTGGCGGAGATCCCGACGCGCGACTTGAACCACTGCCGGTCCTCGTCGACGAGGCTGATGAGTGCGATCGGCGTATTGCAGATCTGCGATGCCAGGAGCGTCAGATCATCGAAGGCGATTTCTGGATCGGTATCGAGAATCCGATAGGCGTGCAACGCCGCCAGCCGTGCCTGCTCGCGATTGTCCATGGTGCATCCCCGGCATGCTGCCGGATGGACTGTACATGATTTCGACCCTCACGCGGCCGCGAAACGCGGCCTCTTGTCGCTCGAGCGCCTGCGCAACGTTAGGGCGGTTTCTCGACTCTCGGGGGTAGTGCTGATGGGCATGGTGCTATCGGTGGTGTTAGGAAAGCCACGGCGAAGCCGATCCTGAAAGCACGAAGGCGGGCCCCATCCAAGAGACCCGCCTCGGTAGATCTTATCGAGCGCGACGTAACAGGTTTCGCGCGTCGAACGGTTGCACTCGGTATTGCCCTTAGTCCTCTTCTACCTCGACCTCAGCCTTGACCCCGGGCGTCTTCTTGTCGTCGTCAGGCAGTTGACTTCCCTCGAGCTCGACCTTGTTGTCGGCGTTGTCTTCGCGTGTGATCTCGACTTCCTCGAGCTTGCCGTCGCTGTGCTGCACCACCGTCACCTCGACCTTGGCACCCTCGCGCTCGACAACCTTGATCTCCTTCACAACCACGACGTGATTGTCGTGAAGAAGTTCCCAGCCAATCGCCAGGCCGACCGGCACGACCCAGAACGGCCGCCCTGCGATCATGCGAATCGCGACGCGGCGACGATGACGCCGGCGAATGCGACGACGCACGCGACGGCGATGCCGGCGAACGGGTCCCGCCTCCGCGTCGCCGACAGAAAACAGCGATGTCAGGCCAAGCGTGGTGGCGCAGGTCAGTACGAATGTTCGACGATCCATCGGCCTCTCCTCGATCTCGACCACCCGTGTCAGCGACGACTCACTCGACCGCGTCTGGATGGCTAGCAGTCAGAAGATTGGGTCTTGGATGCACACCGATCAAGGGGGTCGAGATCGGCGGACGATCGGCCGCTTTGAGAGTCCAGGACTTTGCTCTCTGAGCTCGGGGCACGAAAGTTCAGCGGCCGGAGGCATAATCCCACCCGCCACTATGCCCGCCCGGAATGATCCGCCATGAAGGCAAGCAATCGGAGTACGGCCTCGCCACGAACCATCTTGATCGTCGACGACGATCCTGACGTGCGCTCTGTGCTCGACCAACTGCTCTCCCCGCACTTCGAGCTGCTTGGCGCCCACGATGCCGCGTCGGCGTTGATGCTCGCACGGAAACACCAGCCAGGCGTCGCCTTGCTCGACCTGCATCTCGGTGACGGACCCGATGGATTCTGGTTGCTCGAGCGACTCAAAGCGCTCGACCCCGCACTCCCAGTCGTCATTCTGTCGGTCGATCGCGATACGGAAACGATCGTGCGCGCCATGAAGGCCGGCGCTGCCCACTACATCGGCAAGACGCCGCGTTATGACGAGTTGCTCGAACGACTGCGGCTCGCGTTCGACGAACGCGGTCGAGCGATGCAACTGGAAGCGCATCGTCTGCCCGAGACGGCGGAGATTCTGGGTGACTCACCTGGAATGATCGAGGTACGCCGACTACTCAAGCTGGCCGCCGGCTCTGAACTTCCGCTCGTGGTTTTGGGAGAGACCGGCACTGGGAAGGGTTTGGTCGCCAGGGCCACGCATCTGGCCAGCACTCGGCGCAGCGGACCGTTTCGCGATGTCAACGTCGGCGGGCTCCCGTCGTCGGTGCTCGACAGCGAGCTGTTCGGTCACGAACGCGGCGCATTCACCGGCGCCGAGCGTTTGCGCCGCGGATTGTTCGAACTCGCGGCCGGCGGAACGATCCTCTTGGATGAAATCGGCGACCTGCCACGCGATTCTCAAGTCAAGCTGCTGAAGGTCGTCGAAGAGGGGCGCGTACATCGGTTGGGCAGCGACGACGACGTGCAGACGGATGTCCGGGTCGTAGCGGCGACTCATCGTGACCTGAACACCATGATCGCGCAGGGAGCGTTTCGCGCCGACCTGTTCCACCGCTTGGCAGGCTTGGTAATCGAGATTCCGCCGTTGCGATCACGCCGCGAGGACATCCCGATCCTGACCCGTCATTTCGTGGGGGACGAGTGGGAGATCGCACCGACGGCAATCGACCAGCTCATGGCCCACGACTGGCCCGGCAATGTACGCGAGTTGATGCATGTGATGCGCCGCGCCACTTTGTTCGCGCACGATCGCATCATCGGTGGTGAGCAGATTGCGATCCACGAGACCGGCAAACGAAGCGATGCGGGCGCGGAACGCGCCGTCTACGCGTTGCCGTATCACGACGCGTCGAAACAAGCCCTGGACCAATTCCGTCGACGCTATGTCGAGTCGCTGTTGGAGCGCTGCGGTGGAAACGTGTCGATGGCTGCCCGCGAGAGCGGAATTTCGCGAGCCCACCTGCACGCGATGATCGCTGAACTAGGACTCAAGTCGCGCGACGGCGATCTCGAATGATGCGGCGAGTCGTGCTGTGGGTGATCAGCGCGGCGCTCTTGGAGTTGTGGGCCGGATCGGTGCGTGCGCGCGCAGAAGCACCGGCGCCTGCTCCCGAACGAGTCTGGGAACTCGATCTGGACGACTCGGCCGAGGCCTCACGCTGGCAGTTGCTCGATGAACCGCTCAATCCAGGGACAATCCGCTGCCGCCACGAGTACGCCTCGCTCGACGGCAAGACGGCGACCGGCACGCTTGTATTCGAAGCAACTCCCGGCATCGGCGCGGCGAGCCTGACCACCGTCTATCGCCCGTTCCCACCCGACTTCTTTTTGACGCCCAACAACTCCTTCGTTCTGGACTGGTCATGGGAACTGGCCGACACACGATTGTCCGATGGGGTCGCGATCGGTTTGGTGATGCAATCCGACCGCGACGGTTCGTTCGAGCGGAGTCCGGTGGCGATCAGTCATACGCGATACACGATCGCGTGGCGCGTCCTCTTCGATGCGGCCGAGACCTGGTATTCGCATCGGATCGGACTCGGTCAGGAACGGTTCGCGGCGAGTTACGCCAAGGCTCAGCGGCCGATCGGCGTCTTCTTCGCATTTCAAGATCCGGTCGCTCAGCGCCTGCGCGTGTCCAAGCTGAGGCTTGAGGCGTGGCCGGCTGGCGCCGTCGATACCGATCCCCTGTTGGATCCACATCGATTGACTTATGACGAGCGACCTTTCACCCCTTCGATCCCCTCCACGACGACGGCGGCGACCACGCTCGCTGCGGAAGATCTGGATGGCGATGGCCTGCCCGAGCTGTTGTTGGCTCAACATCATGATTTCGTGCACGTGTGGCGCAACGACGGACACGGTGAGTTCGTCGACGACATCACAGAACCGGCGGGACTCGTCAGACGGATGATCGCTACCGGCGCGCTGTTCATCGATATCGATCGCGACGGGGACCGCGATCTGGTTCTGAGCGGGGAATTCGATGTCCCGATCCTGTTCGAGAATCGCGGCGGTTTGCGCTTCGAGCCGGTGGCCTTGGAGAGCGATCGAGCGCTCGGTTTTTGGTATGGCTGCGCCGGATCCGATTACGACTTGGACGGCAACATCGACCTTGCGTGCACCACCGCCTTCGGTGCCCCTGGAACAACCTTGCTGCAACAAGCCGGTCCAAAGCACTGGCGCTCGATCGTACCCTCGGGGTGGGCGGGCGTTTCAACCGCAACTACCAGTGGCTTCGCCGCCGCGTGGGGTGATCTCGATGGCGATCACTATCCCGAGTTGGCGTTCGGGCGCACGTCCGTCGCGCACAATAGTGTTGGGGTTCTGCAGTCGCCTGAGATGCTCCCAACCCCCGTCACCTCACCGGAAGAAGTCGAGGGACAGGTGTTCGCCGATTTCAACGCGGATGGCACGCTCGACCTGGCGGTGCTCCGCGACATGCCTCGCAACACGGGCCAGGTCTTGATGCTGTTCAACGGCGATGGACAGGGCGGCCTGCAGGAATCGCCGACATCGCATGAAGCGCTCGACCTGAGTGAGGCGGAAGTTCTGCTCGCGGAAGACTTCGATAACGACGGTCGACTCGATCTGTACATCTGCCGCGAACATCTTCCCAATGTGCTGCTGTTGCAAACCGCTGCTGATGATTGGCGGGATGCCAGTGAGCTTTCGGGGCTGGCCGATCAAGGCGGATGTGCGGGGGCGATCGCCGCCGACTTCGATGGCGATGGTCGGCTCGATGTGGCGATTGCCAGCTATGCCGAGTCGCCTCGGCTGCTTCGCAATCATCTGGCGAGTGGCCACTGGATCGGTGTGTCTGTATTCGATCGTGCGGGCGCAGACGCCGTCGGCACGCGTATCGATCTGATCGACACCGCGACAGGCAAACGACTGATGACACGTTGGCTGGAGCGAGGTCAAGGGTTTGGTTCGAACGGCCCGGCCGAGAGGCGCTTCGGCTTGGGGACGCGAACCAGCGCGCTGATTCGTGCCACGTATCCCTCGGGTGCGATACGCGAGCGCACCATCTCGGACGTCGACCAGAGCGTCACCCTTTCAGAGCCAAGCGATGGACCCCTTGCTCATGGGTGGAGCCGGCTACGCGAGATTCGCAGCGATATCACCCGCGAGTTCCGCCGGTTTGCCTTGGCCCAGCCGATGACTCGCGTCGCGATCGTGACCGTCGGACTGGTTGCCGGGTTTCTGATCGTGAGTTGGCGCCCGATGCGATGGTTTTGGTTGTCGCTGTCGGCCCTAGTGGTGGCGCTGAGTTTGATGCTGGGCTCAGTCCCGGGCCGCGGACTCGGCGGATGGGCTGCGGGGCTATGGGTTTCGGGCCAACTCCTCGGCGCCGTGATCCCGTCCCTCGCAACGATCGTGGTCCGCGGTGGGCGACGACTCTCGCGTGCCGGAGCGCGGAGTGGATCGCGCGAAGAGCTGATGCGCTGCTCGATCGATTTCCGGCATTCAGGCAGCGAGGCTCGTGCGCTGATCGCGATTACGGCTCGGCTGCAGAACCTCTTCATCGACGGACGGCTTCACGAGCAGTTCGTGATCCAGTTGCGCGAGCTGGCGGCGGCGCACCGGCGTATGTCCATAGCGCGGCTGTCGCAACTGATCTCGCTCAGCGAGCTGGTGCTCGAGAATGCTGAAGAACCGGGCCAACTGAAACGTTCCTCGCGCCAGGTCGCCACGCTGCTCGCCGAGTTGGATTCGGAGCGACCGCGAACGGATGAGCAGTGGGGTCGCTGGCGGGCCGAGCTGCTCCCACTACTGGATACACATCGCGAGAATGTCGCTGCACTGCTAGCGGCGATCGACCGTCAGGCATCACTTCCGATCCTCGAGGTTCGCGACCTGGTTGAGGCCGCCTGCAAGGAGCGACAAGCGCTGATCCCGATCGAGTTCGAGCCGGGGGCGCGGCACCAAGATCGTGCCGTGCAGGTTGTGATCTCGCCGATCGCGCTGACAACCGTGTTGGATGTGTTGCTCGACAACGCGCTCGAGGCGGCACGACCAAATCAGCGGGGAGCAATACTGGTTTCGCTGACGGTCCTGCCGCGCGAGGTCGAGCTCGCCGTCGAAGACGATGGCGTTGGAATAACACCCGGCACGGAAGCGGAAGTGTTCAAGTTCGGCGTCTCGTCTCGACCTGCGGGTGGTGGGTATGGACTCCCCCGCTCGCGTGAGCTACTGGCTCATTACGGCGGGCGGCTCGAGCTACGATCGGCTACACAGCTACGCGGGGCGCGATTCATCGTGATCCTGCGTCGTAGTCTGATCGGCCCGACAGGTGTGCGGTCAACCTGACAGGTGAGTTCGTCGCGTCGAAACCGATCTGGTCTCTTTGCAGTGCGTTAGCAGTCGTCGCGAGCTTGATCGGATATGGCACATGGGTTGCTCTTCGCGCGTTGAGGAGGAGCCGCTATGCCCAATCAGTCGAGACACAAACTCAAGGCCACGCGCGGGGCGATGATCGCGCTTTGCGCACTTGCGACCATTGTCGGCGCTGGGTCGTCAGGTTTCGCTGGGAAGTACTTCGAGGAGAAAGAGCCGGGGCAACAACTCGCGGCCAGTGAATCCGACGCCGTCGTCTACATCATCCGCAGCACGCACATGGGTGCGTTGATTCACTTCTGGACATTCGCCGATGAACAGCTCCTCGGCGTGACGCACGGCAAGTGCTGGAACGTCGCGCGGTTGCCGGCCGGAACGCACGTGCTCTGGGCCAAAGCCGAGAACGTCACAGCGATCACGCTGACGGTCGAGGCCGGTAAGGTCTACTACATTCATCAGCTCGTAGTGCCCGGCTTCGGGCGTGCGCGCACACGACTTGCACCGATCGACGAGGCGGAAGGGATGAAGCTGCTCGCCAAGATCGATCGTCAACTCGTGCTCACGGACGAAGCGCGAAGCAAGGGCGCCGAGATCTCCGCAGAGCACCTCGAACTGGCTCGCAAGCGAGCCGCTGCGAAGGAGCAGGACCAATGATCAGGCCGTTCCGAAACCGTCGAATCGTGCGTTACCTGGTTACCGTGTCGGCGTGCGTTGCATCGCTGGTCTCAGCCGCTCTCGCAGAAGGCGGTGTTGTGCGCTTCAGCGTGCTGCGATTCTCTCCGACCGGCGATTGGCAGGGGCGATTGATTGGCGAGAACGTCACCGTGGAAGCCGACAGCGCGGTCGGCGCAGGTTTGAGCTACGAGCTTCGTCCGACGCACCGCTGGGGTGTGGAAACCGCGATGTCGCTGGCGGACGTCGACTTCAACCTCTCGGTGAGAGGCGCTGGAAGCGCCAAACTTGGATCGGCACTGCTGCTGCCGCTGACATTCGGCTTGAATTTCCATCCCCTGCCGGCCAAATCGCGAACCGATCTGTACGTGGGCCCGATGCTCGGCTGGGTGTTCTGGGGAAATCTCAGGACCGATTCGGGAGACGTCGAGGCGGATAGCGAATTCACGCTGGGTGCACAGGTGGGCGTCGCGATCGCGTTCTCCTCGAAGTCACGCTGGTCGTTCGACGCTGCAGTTCAGTACCTTCGCTTCCCGCTGGCTGACCAGTCGATCTCGGTCGATGTCGACCCGTTTGTTCTGCGCGTGGGGCTGGCGTCGCATTTCTGATAGATCAACGAAGCGCGCGACCCGACGTGGTGGCCACCATGAGAATCGAAAGCGGGAGCTTTCGATTTTCATGGTGACGGGGTTGTGTCTTCTGCTGCACTCGGCACTCGATCCTGGCGCCAACCGCTAGTGAGAGTCCACCAGCGATGCGACGTTCTCGTGCGCGCTCCTCATCAACCAGACATACCCATCTTCCAGGCTCGGCCGCGCCGGCTCGGCGTTGGCGTAACCGTCCGCGCTTGGTCCCACGAGTCGAATCTGAATCCCATCGGATAGATTGAGCGCGGGAGATCCCGATCAGCCCAACCACTGCTCCTGCAGCCACCGCAGCGAAGAGCTCGCTTTGCGCAGTTCCTCATCGATCGCTTCTACAGAAGCATCCGGTTCGATCGACCCTGCGTAGGCGCGGGCATACAAGATCCAGTTCGAAAGCTGATAGTGATGGAGCAAAGATCCGAATCGATGGGCCTGAAACTGCTCGAGCACGATCTGCGCCGCCTCGACGTTGGGACATCGGACCAGCGCCATGCACGCATCGAGCAATAGCGCGCGCAGATCTTCAAAGGCCTGCTCGGGATCGTTGGCGACGCTGTTCAGCAGTGCTGCAAACTGATCCTCGTCGAGACCCGCGTCGGCCGCCGCCTCACCCATGATCGGCGCCTGTGTCGACACGAAGTCCGATCCGGGAGCGCGGGCCAGCAGCTTGCCCAGCAAGTACAGATCGAACGCGCTCGCGATCGCTTCGCCGAAGAACATCGCGTGGGCCGAAGCCCGCTCGGACGCGCGCGGTGACGAAGCCAATCCCAACCGTTCGCTCGCCAACTGGTGCCACGCCACGTGCGCCACGACATCGGCAGCAATGCGTGGCTCACACAGCACGTCTGCTCCACCGCTCGGATCCCAATACGTCAGGTTGAGGAACGTCGCGCGATCCCAACTGTTGTGTGGGCCATCGCCGAGTACCAGAAATCGGCAGTCGGATTTCACGACCGCCGCCTTCAGGCGTGGGTAGACGTCAAGCGTGGCGAAGACATCCTCATCGTCGATCTCGAGCGCATCGAGTGTCACGGATCTCAGCGGCATGGATGCATCTTACACGCCGACAACCTGGCTCCCGCCCGCTGTGAGCTTCTGGTTGCAAACCGTCGTGTCGCCCGGCGGGAACCACCTCGAGGAGCCGCTAGGAACCACTCATCGCTCCGATCCAGGCCGTACAGAGGCGATCGACCGTGATCGAGGTTCGCTTTCGGCCTCGCCCCGCGTATCGTTCCGGCGCGAGTTCGGAGCTAGGGAGGGCCACCCGATGTTTCGTACGTTCCGCGCCGTGAAGTTCTTGTTCGTCGGTCCCTTGATTCTGGCGATGCTGCTCGTCATCAACCTGATGACCGAGGGGCACCTGACCTGGTTCAAGTGGGCAGCACTTGGAATTGGTATCGCGTGGGTGGTCAACCTACTGCGCGTCGCGCGTGCCGTGGTGATTGCGGGCGGGCTCACCGCCGTGCTGGCCTACTTCTACCAGCGCAGACAGCGCAACGATCAGGTGCCGCGCTGACACTGGGCTCTCAAGTCGATCGGCTGCGTCGCGTCAAGCTGCGTCGAACGGAACTTGGTCCGGCCGAACGAGAGATCGAGGTCCCGGGGGATCACGCGCCATATCCCACGATCACGATCGTGGAGTAGGTAGAAGTGGTGTCGACATTCTGGATCGTGATCGGGAGCCCATAGATCGGGAGCAGTTCATCGACATCAATGTGAGTCGACCGCCACTCCGGCAGATCCGCCTGACCGAAATGGAGCGAACCCAGGCAGGAAGTGGTGGAGCTATCTCGAGTCGATCGCCCGCTGAAGTAGTTATTTTCGCCGCGTGGCCCGGGCGCGAAGCGAGTTCACCACTGCATGCGCTCCGATGAGTCGATCCAGCACTCCAACGCGGCCGTTAGCTCGAGTCACCCTTTACCGCTGGACACTATCGAGTGCCTCGAGCAGCTTCGCGCTCGGCGCCAGCCCGTAGACACGGGTCCAGTGGCCGGTCGCGAGGCTTCCCACGGTAACCAGCGCCGTGTGGCTCGCCTTCGGTCCCGTCACACCGAATGCTGCGAGAAGTTGATCGATCGCCGGGCGCGAGCCAGTTACCAAGGACCAGCGCGTTCCGGCGCGGAAGCGCAGAGCGTGCGCCTGAATTCGTTCGAGTGTATCGGTCTCCGGATCAATCGAAACCGAGATCAAGCGAACATCGCTGCGATCACCTAGATCCTCCTGAAGCTGTGAGAAGACCGCAGACAACGGCTTACAGATCGTGGTGCACGAGGTGAAGATGAATTGGATAGCGACGCGCTGCCCCTCGACAAGGTCGCTGCGGAATCGCAACTCGCGACCGCTTTGATCGACGACCGTTACATCGGGAATCTGCGGTGCCGGCAGCGCAACCGCGTCCTGTTCTGCACCAGCCCGGGCTCGCCATGGTGCGGCGCTGAGTAGAAGTACCAATCCCGTCGTTGTTGCGCGGAGTAGAGTGCGGCGGCTCGACATCGCAGAGGCTCCTTCTCGAACTCGAAGAAGAAATGGGCCCCGAGGCGAACGCCCCGGGGCCCTTGTCGTTGTTACGGTGTTGCCGGTGTTGTCTGCTGCACGTCGGCCGGCTTCGTCGTTGTGACGTCGAGCACGCCCCACATGCCGCCTTCGAGTTGTGTGTCGCCGACTTCGCGCATCAACCACGAGCCGATATTGCTGTCCTTGCTTCCTGCCCCGTAGTTGATTACGAGGTCCTTGTGAATCGAGACCGATAACCCGGCGATCGCACCCAACGTCATCGAGGGTGTGAACGATGGTTCGTTCGGGAAAGTGTGGCCCGCCAGTGCGAACGAGTGCTGGCGTGCCCTACCATCCGGCTGAAGGATGCGCAGTCGAACTTTTTCACCACGCTGCGCAGTGAACTTCGGCGTCTCGGGAGTTCCGTTGAAGCTCTGGAATACGTCGCGTTGCTGTTGCAGGTTGAGCACGCAGTACGGGTCGTTCACACAACCTGCGATACGCGACCAGAACGGCTCGGTCTTGTAGCTCCAGGCGCGATTGCCTTGATCTTCGGGATCGGCCTGACGGCACGCGTTGACTCCCGGTGGAACTGGCGGGTGGAAGCCGAGGAAAACTTCGTTATCCGGAATGCATCCGCCCCCTGTGGCGTAGTTTCGTAGGTTCAGGCCGTCTTGATAGAACAGGACGAAGTCGCGGAAATCGGTATTGCCGGAGCCAAGATTGGCCTTCATCAATACGCCCTGCCCATGCCGCGGGTAGTTCCCTCCTGGTGGATTGTCATAGCCGGGTGGTTCAAGGATCAGACCACCGATCAATCCTTGCGACCCGTGCTTCATGACGTCGCCGTAGTCGCGTAGGTTGGCTGCACCGAGCGATTCAGGGCCGGCGACCGGAATACTTCCTGGATCGCGCGGAGCGCTGAGGTCGGTCGGCACGTACCAGCGGTAGGTGTAAGCGTGGTTGCGCCGTACGGTCTGATCGGGATTGAAGCCGACGGCGGTCCCGTCTCCAGTGCGTACGTTGAAATCAGCCAGTTGCGGGTGGAGCGAAACACGACGCGAGGGTCGCAGGTCGTCGGCGTTCATGCTGACGATTCCCGGGAAGACTGCATCGTCATTGCGATCCGGAATATTGCGGGGCAGTCGATTGGTAAGCCTGACCGCCAGACACTCACCCGGATTGGCACGAATCACCAACGGCTCCGGTGCTTTCAGCCCAGCCTGCACCGCTGCAACATCAGCATCCGGCACAAAGACCAGACCGGTTGGATCCTTGATGCTCTCGCGACCGTTGTACGTGATTGACTTGGCAATCGCTGTCACAGGAACTGAGATCACCGGTGCCGTACCCGGGCACGGACTTGGATCGGTTGGGTTTGGCGACAGGCAGGAGTAGCCGGTTGATACCGGGTCTTGGTAGGGCACTGCTGGCAGCGATGCACAGGTACTCCCCGGGAGTGGTTTCAACTTGGTGTGACAGTCTTTGTACACACGGAGCATTCCCCAATCACCGTTCCACAGATCGTCTGCGGCTTGTCCGCCGAACAGATAGTCAGAGAAGCACTGCCGTCTGCGTTTGCGCTCGGTGTAGCGGTTCTCGGGATTAGGTTCACGCGCGTTCTCGTACGTATCGACTTCATCACCAGCGTCGAGCTTGTTGAACAGCGTGCTGTCGGTGTAGATGCGGTCGACCGCCTGGTCGGCCTTGCTCACCTTGTTCACTGTGCCGTCGGGCTCGAGTTCGGTATCGAGACGCGCGTTGAGAGCCCGCTTGACCGCGTCTGGCCCAGGATCGGTCGGATCGGTAACGGCCAGGGCAGCCAAGGCACCATCGGTGGTCTTGTCAGCCGTGAACGGACCCATCAGGTCGAGGCGTGTTTCCCACGCCATCTCGTCCATCTCCGCATCCGTGATGCGGCGCGTGGCCGGGCAGGCGTAGGGTGCGCGAGCAACGAACTCGAAATGCTCCGAGATACCGACCGCTTGTGCTGCACGGTACCCTGACTTCGGTTCGCTCGGCTCGAACGGCCAGCGGAAGCCGTTGATGGCGAACGAATGCTGCTCCTCTTGAGCACCCTGAATCAGTCGGAACTTGACTGAGTCACCTTCGTAGGCCATGAACAGCGGCGTCCATGGGTCACGCCCTTGCACGCAGCTGGAGAAGACATTCGCCATGTCTCCCTTGGCGCCGCCCGCCTGGGTCGCCCCATGGTCGTTGGAGATACGCAACGGGATTGGATCGTTGCGATAGTTGAGTAGCATCGATCCCGGGTCCTCGGACGAAAGTGCTTCGGGGACGTCGGGAGGATTGATCGGATTGCCGTTACTGTCGTACAGCAACGCGAAATCGGCGATGGCAAGCGAGTACTCGCGGAAGTGGTCGAGTTTCTTGTCTCCGTCGATGTCACCGCTTCCACCGATGATGATGTCGGCATCAGGACGCGTCGGACCACCGTCCGAGGCGCGTGTACCGAGCTGCGTACCGGTATACGGATCTTTCCAGATCGTCGGGGTGGCCAGGCTCGTGACCGGCTCGATGATCAGCGCGCCATAAAAGCCGTGCTGCTGAATCGTCGAAGCGCCGAAGTGATCGTGCGTGAATACGGTACGCAGAGTTCGGTCGAGACCGCCTTTGTTGAGAAGCGGATCGGCATACCAGCGCTGCACCGTCGTCTGTGCACCAAGCGCTTCCATACCGGCCAATCCCGGGAACGCTGGATTGTTGACCGGGGCATAGGTTGGTGTTCCGAGGAATGCGTTGTAGGCATTGATCCGCTGTTGAACCTCCTCATTCGAGAAGGTGCCGTCCTCGTAGTTCCATCCGTTGCCCGATCCATCCGACGCAGTGACATCGAACTTGACCAAGTGTATGTGCTGGCCGATGGTGTCGGTCGGTAGACAGACCTGGAAAGCATCCTCCTTGAGCTCGGTGGGCGTGAGATTGGAGTGATGGAAGTTGATGCACTCGCCTGAATTTGCGCGAATGAAGAATGGATCGGCCTTGACGGAGTCGTTCGCCGTCCAGTGCATGCGACCAGCGCTCGTTCCGGCGCTCGTAACGAGAGCCGTCACGTCGTCGTTGAGAACGTTGAGGCGCCCCTGTGCGTCGTGCCACTTGTCCTCGTTGGCGCGCAGGTTGATTTGAATCGCCGCCGCACGATACTCGCGCGTTGGTGTGCCCGCTGGACAAGGATCGGCAAACGGTGCGCCGCCGATGGCCGGCCGACCGTTGACTTTGAAGATCGCTCCGGTAGTGGTGCCATTGGGATACTGCGTAGGGAAACCCGCTGCGGTAGCGTGGAAGGTCATTGCACCCTGCTCGAGCGTGGTTCCTGCGGTCGGGATCAGCTTGAGGTTGGCCTTCTCCCACGACTGACAGAACATCAGGTTCGGATCTTGCATGTTGTTTGCCGTCTTGTTTCCGCTCAGCACGATGTGCCGCGGCAGTCCGCCGGTTTGTTCCAGATCGAGCGGAGCTTGCGGTGGACGATGGCCGGCCACAGCGCCCGCTGCACCGCCCATGAAGAACGGATATCCCGGCACTGTCGCGGTCGGCCACGGAGCGAGCGCCACACCAGGGATCGGCATGACTGCCGGATTCGGTGTGCCGCTTGGATAGGCGACCGTATCTCCGTCGGGTAGGTTGCGCGACGCCGAGCCATCCTCGAAGACATCGTGATTGCGCCACAACTCCCACATCCCCTGGGCAAAGTGTGGATACAGATGGCAATGGAAGATCGCATCACCGACGGTTCGGTTTCTGTTGCCGCCGCCGCCCCACATGATGTCGTAGTCATACGCGGTTCCCGGCCCGACGGTTTGCGAGTCGAGGTAGGTGCTGTTGTCACCGAGTCGTTCGTGTAACCACTGATGGGCGTGCAAATGGAAAATGTGCGTTTCGAACGGACCGGCGTGGAGATTGCGGAAACGCACCGGATCGTTGATGTACGAGTGATGAACATTCGAAGGGTCGCTCGGGAACTGCGTGAGCAGCGCCGGATCGCCATTGGCCCACGAAGTCAGGAAGAACTCCTCATAAACACATTCCGGACAGTTCTTGGCGGGCCCCGTATTGTTCATCTTCGACAGCAGGATCGGGCCGATGCCCGACGAGCCGTAGTTGATGCCGAAGCCATCGCGCGTCGGATGGAAGCGCTTACGATTCTCTTCTGTGCAGGCAGGGATCTGACCGGCGGGATAGGGGCCGCCTTCTCCAGCCGGATTGAGTACGCAGTAGTTGTGAACCGTCTTCAACTCGTCATGGAAGATCACAACGAACTCGCGAAACTTCCCGCAGCTCGCTCCAGTCGGCACCGTCGTGCAGTCTTGGTTGACGTTGTCGATGATGGCGTTGATCTCGGAGAATCGGATCTTGTTCGTGCCGTCGAGAATCTTGACGATCGGTTTCGAGGCCGCATCCAGCTTGTTGTAGTCGAACGAGTAGACCAGCGGGTTCTTCGTTACGAGCGTTCGCACCGAGTTCATCTCGGAGCCGGTCAACTGGCTGCGATACCAGATCGATCCCGCAGGCTCGACCACGATGGTGCCGAACAGTCCGTGCACGGTGCTACCGCCGTCCCCTTCACCACCAGCAAGTGCCGCTTGGCTATAGACCAGGTAGCTCCCTTCCTTGTCGGCGTACCAGGAATAAGTGATCGGCGTATTGCTCGGCGCGATCGTGGTATTGGCATTGCTCCCGGCCCAGCCGCCGTCGGAAGCGGTGTCGTAGACCATGCCGTTGACGTGCATCGATGCCCACCGATCGGCGGGGGCATCGGTACTGGGTGCCGGGGACTTGAGCCAGTTGTAGAACGTGACTTGCAAGCAGTCACCGACGTTCGCTCGCAGTACAAGCGGCCGAGGTCGTTTGCTCGAAATGAGTTTGGCGTTGCCCGGCCCGGGCACGGTGCCCGTAGCGGCAACGACGTCCTCCTTCAGGGCGTACATCATCCCGACCGGGTTGATCGATCCGTAGCGGTTGTAGGTGATCACCTGGTCGAACGCTACGACATCCGCTCTGACGGTACGCAGTGCAGAGTTGCAGCTCGCGGTGGCGGCGTGCTCGGCCGTCGTGGTCAGTCCCACGACCGCGAGTAGCCCCAGGGTCCAACGCATGATCGGTGGTCCATGGCGCATGTTGAGTCCTCCTCCCTCTCTTCAGTTTCCTGCGCTCGGCGTGGTGGTGTTCTGCAACAACGATGCCCACGGCTCGCGCGAACCGCGCGCCGCACTCCGGATCAGCTAAGCGGCTGCAATGCCGCGGTTTGTAGACTTGGGGAAGGCAGCGGGTCGCTGCTCGAGTGCGAGTGACCTCGGGGCGCCTGGGTCGTTTCCGGCCGCACCGATCAGAGTGTTGGTCGATCTACGGCCTTCTCAACGCGCCGGCGATCAACGGCTCGTTCTTGAGAATCGATTCGCGCGTGAGCAGTTAGGGACGTGGTTGGTGGATCGCTGCCCGAAGAGCAGCGTCGATGAGAGACAGGCCTACAGCTTGGAAATCCTGATCGATCAGCGGTCGGATCTCGCCTTTGCCACTCTTGTTTGCGCTACCGACCCCGAAGCGAGACGAGCTACATGGACTTCGCGCGCGCCGTCGTGACGGTTGGCGCTGAAAGTGATGTTCTGCCCTGAGGGAACGGCGAAGCGTTGAAGCGTCATGAGTGCGGCGCCGAGTCGATCCGCGGTGAGCTCCCGCCCCGCTCTCCGTAACGCTTCGAGAGCGACCGCCGCGGTATCCATCGCAAACAAGCATGTGGGCGCCTGAAGCGGCCCAAAACCCTGTGCGCGGCAAGTGCTCAACGCAGATGTGCGTCGCGCGAGATCGGGGGTGCGTTGCGATCCGGCTGAGACAACCAGTAGGTCAGGCCGCATCGTTTTGTCCGCGAGGGTACGTGCATCGAGCGAAGCTGAGAGCGTGATTGTCTGGCCGCTGAACGCTACCCGGCGAAGCTCTCGAAGAATCTGCGATGTCACCGCCGGATCAGCGAGCAACACTACGAGACTCGGGCTGCCTGCTTGTAGCCCTGTGATCAGCCTCGCGGCGTCAAGACCCTCCGGCTCGACCTCAGTCAGCGCCCAGTCTGCTTTCGACTCGGTGGCCTCGCTTGTCAACAGGTGACGCCAGGTTTCGACCCAACTGCCGCGCTGCGCGAGAACTGTCACGGCACCACGC
>CAZAHQ010000002.1:0-28408 GCA_964484415.1 uncultured Acidobacteriota bacterium
ATCCTCCCCACCATCGCAACTCTGATCGTCGCGGTACTCGCAGGGTCGCCGAAGACTGCGACATCGTCAGGCATTGTCAAGGGCGAGATTGGCATTGCCGACCAGATTGTGGTCACGCTTGTGGCAGACGGCCACCCAATTCGGCTACTTGTCGACTCCGGCTCCTCTTCCTCGATTCTTGACCATCGTGCAGTGCAGCGTCTTGGTTTTGGCGTCGAACCGTACAAGGCCGATGCCAAGGTGAACGAGATGACGGGGCTAGGAGGTAGCGTCCAGGCGATCGGACGAGTGCGAGTACGAGAACTCGTCGTTGGAAACATGAAGATCCCGGATATGCGCTTCGAGGTGCTCGATTTAGCCGTACTGTTTGAAGACCTGGACAGAGACTGGATGCCCATCCCAGATGGGTTCCTTGGGGCCGATTTCCTGCGAAAATTCGGAGTCACAGTCGATTTCGAGCGAGTGGCTCTGGTCGTGCATAGCCCCCAGTCGAGGGAAGTCACGATCCGGGGTCGCGTGCTCTGCGTTGGAGAAGATCGACAGCCAACACTCACCCTAGCGAGTGAGATCCGCGACGAGAGTAGTTACACACCCGTTCCTTCCGCAGTCGTAACCGTTAGAGGTGCATCGCTGACAGAAACGACCGCGACCACCGACGCGACCGGAACTTTCGAGTTTAAAGACCTTGTCGCCCTCAAGACGGAACTCTTGTTCACGGGGGTCAACCACGAGGAGACAGCAGGGCTAGATTCAATTCCGGTATTGCCTGGCCTCATCTCAAAACGAAAGAACGATTGGGTGTTCCTGCTACCGTTCACTACTTGCCCAAAGTCGAGCACATCGCGCCTGTTTTGATTTCACGTTCCGCGTTGGGCGGCGCCGTCGGCACTCCGGGTCGCATGATTTCGCAGCTCAATTCCTGGTCCGCGATCTCCCCTGTCAACGCTTTGAAGTTGACGCGAGTGCGGGCTACGGTCTAGGCGCCGCGCCCGAGTGTTGGCTTTGTTTCATCGCGCGCCCCGCAAGCTCGGGACACGCAAGCCAAACTGTTGCAATCAGAAGTAGGCAGTGGCACAGAGCCACCACGGGCCAGTATCGAGCGATTCCGGAATTGTTGTAGATAGGCCCGAGAACGGGCAGGTGTTCGGTCACCCGAAAGTAGTAGTCCGCGAGTGGCAACGGCAAGACGGTGCGCAGGAACCAGGGATGAAGCCAAAGGACGTAGCTGCAATTCGCCATCGCTGCGAAGAGAAAGAGCCGCCCCCGGCTGGCGGCCCGCTGTGAGTAAGCCCACTCTGCTACCACTACGACAGCACCTGCCACCAATATGCACATCATGAGAAGGCCGCCTAGTCCGGGCAGGAATAGCCTTGGTACTCCGTGACGCGACACCCCACTGCTCACGGATGCTCCAAGTCTTACTGGGCCCCATTGATGCACTTCCTGTACACCGAGCAGGATATACAGTGCGACGGTGGTGACAGACAATCCGAGCGCAAGCGATGTTTTGCCGGTCACGGGCCACCGCAGACGGCGACTACTTCTTTCGCAAGTTCTCTGTTCGCTAGTTGCATGGGGGTTCTCCTTCGGGGTTGAAGGCTCTCCGCTCCCGCCTCGCTCTCGATCGACCGCGTTTCAACTCCGCCCAAGCCGCGCCCAGGCGCTCCCCAAGCACACTGCGACCCGCTCGCCCCGCTCACCCTTCTCTTATCCGATTCAAAACGCGAACACTTGGCTCCTGGAGTGTCTTGCTAATCTGCTCCGACGCGCCTCGGGGTGAGTACCGCCGTCAAGCTTTCAATAGTTCACGGGTCAAGCACAACGAGGCCTCACTCCGCGAATACTGGCTGAGCTCCAAAGAACTTCTCCGCTTCCTGCGTGATGCTCGACCACGGTGCCCGCGCAGGGGCTCGGAAAACTCTCAGCCGATGACTGATCCTTTCGGCATACGAGGGCGGATTCATGTTGATACGCTCATATGCGATCCACAGTTGTGCGTTATCCGACAGGGTGGTCGCTAGGCGGTTCAGAAGATCTCCTGCCGCTGCTCCGTAGGATGCGCGAAACTCGCCCGGAAGATCAGCAAGTGATTGCGTGACAATTGCCTGTGGCCCACGCCCGCAATCGCCCGAAGAGTCGTCGGCTGCGTGCCAGGCCCCGGACTGCAAACAAACAAGGGCCCTCCCGATCGAGATCTCATGGCCACTAGGGACGCACTCGGAGATCACTGCGACTGCCTCTGTCACTTGAATATCAACTGACCCGTCCAAGACATACTCAACTCCAACTTTTTTCGGCTTGCTCGCATCGCAATACAAATAGATAGGGAGCATCCCTAGCCCAGGAAATTCACCTCCGCGGTGAGCAGGACAAACACTCGCGACGCTGAGGAATTTTGTAAGCCGGCCGATGTCAGAGATCCGCAATGGGTATCGATCGGCTGGTGTCCTGCCACCTAGGACAAGCTCGAGCGTCGCCGCCTCTGGGTTGTCGCTAGTCTCATCGCTACAAATTTGCGCCAGGGGCGCGAGCACGATGGCCCCCACCATTAGCGCCGACGCGCTCACCGCGAGCATGCGAAGAGTCGCGCACAATCGCCCTTTCGTTGTTTGGACCATTGGTGCCTCCATCGGCTCGCTTACGGAACCAGATCGGGCCCAGCTACTCCGAAGAGCTGGTTGATCTCGATGATCCCAAGGTGCGAACTACTGAACATGGGACCCTCGAATGGAACAAAGCCGCCGAAACCTTGGGTCATCATGTCCGGCCGACTACTGCCTGGAAGATAGCCGAGCGGTGGCGTATGGCCAAGCCCCATGCTGTGCCCCCACTCGTGAGTTGCAAAGATGGCGGCGGTGTACGCGCAGTTAGCGGTTGAGATCGGGCTGAAGGCGCTGGGGAGACGTTCTGAAACAGTAGCCACGCTATTGTCTGAAGGGCGCCAGCAGAAGCGTCCGTGAGACTGATCGCAGTGTCGACCATTAGTGCACCGAACTGACCGCCGATGGCATCAACTTTCGCGATCCCGTACGGACCGGGAACCAGGCCCGCGTCCGATTTCTCTCCAGTAAGAGAGCGAGAAACGAACCCCCTTAGGTACTCCTCGTTCTCCTTGGTCGCCAGGAACATCACCTGCTCATTGGCCTTCGGTTTGGGGCCAGAGGAGTTCTCCACCTAAACCGTGGCTCTGAACTGCTGGGCCCTCGCTTGTAGCGACGAGGCGATTTGCCCTGCGAGGTCATCCGTCACCGTCGACTTGTCATCGTCCAAGTTGACGAGAGTGATCTGACCGCGATCGGCGATAGAACACTGGCACCGCTGCTCCTGCTCCCATATCGTCAATGAGTCGGTGCTGGCACCACTCTGTTGCTGCTCGGCCGTCTTAGTGTCCGTCTGACCTGGCGCCACGCCGTTGTCTGCCTTCGTCCTGTCAGACTTGCGCCTCTCCATCGCGGCATCAAGTTCCCTACCTCTGGCATTTGCCATATCGCTGGCTAGTCTTGCAGTTCCCCTTCCTCTCCTTCCGCGACCCAACTCTGCGGCCTGACATCGTGCTCCACATGCCATGGGGTCTGCGAATAGCATCCCGCCGTTCGTCTTATTAGGTAGCGGCTTAGGCCCGCTCGGATCGGTCCACATCACCCCACTGGACGCAGTGTTCGCATGAAGGTTCATCCCACCCGCTTCACCAATCGGATCTTGTTCGATGAAGCAACCGAGCGTCGGGTCGTACCAGCGCGCACCCATCAGATACAGGCCCACGGCATCGTCGCGTCGTGCACCGGCGTAACCGTACGGCACGGTGAGTGGTGCACCGACCCACTTCCCCAGCTCGTCCAGATTCCACGAGACGATCGCTCGGGAATGGTCGAGCCATCGACGCTGACATCCCCCTGCGCGTCGTTCCAAAGACCCTGCTTGAATCCGATCAGCCGGGCGAGGTCATCGAAACTATAGGTCTGTGCTTCAGACGCGGTGCCAGCGCGGCCATGGGACCAGACGAGGGCGCGGACTTCGTCGCGGATCGTGTACTTGATCTCTTCCTCGAACAGTGTCGAGAGTCACCCGATGAGCGAGATGGCGCACTCGGCGCCGCGACTGTGGAAGGAGAACTTCGCACCAGATCCGCTGCGCTCAAGGATCGACCGACCAGTCAAGAGCGCTTCTGCTTGACCGGTTACGATCGATCTCACTGAAGCTCCGCCCGAATCGCGCCAGCGCGCGCGCGAAGCACACTGCGAAACGCTTGCCCTGTCCGCCCTTCCGTCGCCCGACTCAAAACGCGAAGACTTGGCTCCCCAAGCGCGACGAGTTTCAAACGGCGACTGGGTCACTCCTGCATGGATGGGGTTTTCGGAAGGGCGCGGTTCTCGGGAGGGTCCGGTACCTCCGGAGGGCCAGGTCGCTGCCATGTGTACTCCGCGCCATAGAGGTTCCCTGGAGCAACTTGAAACGACTTCGGGACTCCTCTTGAATCCAGTTGGATCGACACGTACCCGGTTAGCGTGGCGTCGGTCGAATTGACTCCCTCGCCTGGCAGTCCCCGGAGTTCGAAGCTTCCAACGCCAAGGTACTGCGTCCAGACGGCAGGCGGTGGGCGAAAGAGCACCGAGATGCTGGGGAGTTCGGAATCGGTGTCGAGAATCGCAACGACGTGCAGTCCTCTCGCGCGAAAGTCCAGGGTAGTCAAGATGTGCCCTGCTCCCCCCCGTTGGTCAAGGCAGTACGAATCCTGGAACACTCCGGACGCACTTTTCCACCGCGACGCCCGAACGTTTAGCGCCTCCACGTCATGCACAAGGTCCGCATAAAGTCGCTGGCATTCCCGTGTGTACCGAATCCACGCTACTCGATCGACCAGAATCGGTGCAACGAAGACACCGATCGTGATCAGGCCCGTTTTCGCTATCACACGCCACCGGCTCGATGTACTCATGTGCACCTCGCGTAACGCACGCTTCTTGCTCCAGACGTTCCGGCATGAACAGGGTGTCCGCTATCTGTAGGGAGGCCCGGTCAGCCGGTGGCGCTATAAGCCTGCACTCAAAGACGGAGTCGCTGTGCCCGTCTACATTACAGTCATCATCCGATTTCGTATCGCGGCTGACCCATCCGCAGGCCCGAGTGAGGCACCAAAGTAGCGACGCTGGTGATGGGAGAGGGTCGTGCGCTCCCATCGAGCAAACCTCAATTGACGCGATCGCCGAACCTCCGCTACTGTCGCTGCGAAATCGCCGTCAAGCGCTGGGGGGGAAGCCAGCATGTATTGCCCGAATCTCGAGTGCCCCGACGCCGACCCAATGCGCGACCCGCAGGAGTACATCGACGGCGTCGAGTTTTGTGCGGAGTGTGGAACACGGTTGGTTGCGCATCGACCGTGGGAACCGGGCGGAGGCGAGCCTCAGGGCTACTGGCGCGAGATGGCGACCGTAGCCGGATTCCTCAACCGGCACGACGCGCACTTGCTCTGCGGCGCACTGAGGTGGCGCGGTTTCGACGCCGTCGTCATGGACGAGAACATCATCTCGGTCGACTGGTTCAAGGCGATTGCCTGCGGGTGGGTGAAGGTGAAGGTGCCGCTCGAGCACGCGACCATCGTGCGCGACCTGCTGACGCAGGACTGGTCGCTGCAACCTGGTGATGTCGACTTCTCCGATGACGAGAGTTGCTATCCCCCGTGCCCCCGGTGCTCGAGCCGTCGGACCTATCGGCACCTCATCTCCTGGCTGAGCCTGCCTTTCTTTCTTTTCCTCGGGCCCATGGTGTTGATCCCAAGCAGCTTGATGATCTGCGAAGCGTGCGGGAAGAAGTGGCGAGTGCGTGAGCTTTGACGATTCGCATTGGTGTAGTCGGACGGTGGAGGTTCCGTGAAGTCGACACCACGCCTTCCTCTGTTGCGCTCGGTTCAGACGATGCTGGCCCGCAGCCCGGAGCTCTGGGTGCTTTGAAAGAACTCGTGATCCGCGGCGGGGCAACACTCCCCCCTTGCTGATCGAAGCGTCCCCCGCCCCCATAGCAAACTTCTCCTCCGACTTGTTGCGGTTTGCGCTTGACCGTATCACCGCCTCGGGGTAACTCCGCTCAGCACTTTCTTCAGAGGGGTCACTGATGCGTCGATACCGAATGATCTGGGCGGCACTGGCCGTCGTCTCCGCCTCGGCCGCGTGGGCCGGACCGAACAGCGAATGCCCGATCCTCCCCGACCCGGTGACCTTATCTCTGGATCAGGTGCTGACGTTGGGCGACCACGCTTTGGTCGTGCACGCGCAGAAGGACCGAGTTGGTTCGAGCCGTGAAATCAGCGGCTTGGGGTTGGTGCTTCAGGCCGGATCGAGTGACCCGCGCACGGGCGGCGTCAAGCCCGGCACGTTCGTGCCCGAGCTCACGGTGCGTTACCGGTTGAGCGACGAGCGCGGACTGATCGCTTCCGGTGCGCTGCCGCTCGGCCTCACCGACACCGGCCCTGCGTACCACAATCGCGCGCCGATCCGCGATGGCATGCGTGATGACCAGAGCCAATCGATGTCGCTCGAACTTGAACTCGAAGGCCCGCAGGTCGGGACTGGCGAGGTTGGCACCAAGCATGGAGGCGAGGAATGCCCTGTGCCTCAGATCCCCGCCAATGTGCATGTCATGTTCGACATCCAAGATGCGCTTGCCGATCTGCACCTCGATCCACCGTTCACGCCGGGCAACGATCTCGGCGCAATCCGAATGACGCTGCTCAGCCAACGTGACCCGGTCGAGCCGGAGAACTACTCCAACATTTGGGGTTGGAACAACGGAACGACCTACCTTGCGATCATCGGCAACGTGCCGGGCACCACGTTCTTCGACGTCACCGATCCGGCCAACCCAGTGCAAGTCGGGTTCATCGACGGGCCGGACAGCAGTTGGCGCGAAATCAAGACGTACAAGAACTTCGCCTACATCGTGACCGAAGGCTCGGGCACCGGACAAGGACTGCAGATCGTCGACCTGACCAATCCGCTGAGCCCCACGTTGGTCAACACGTATGCCGTCAACTTCACGACCGCGCACACGCTGTTCATCGATGAAGCGATCGGCCGCGCCTACATCAATGGCACCAACAACAACGGCAGCTCTTCGGGCATGCGTATCCTGACGCTGGAGCCCAACCCGGCCAGCCCGGTCGAGGTTGGCGCGTGGACGCCGCGCTACGTGCACGACATGTACGCCGCCAACGGACGCGCGTTCCTCTCCGAAATCTACGACGGCTTGCAAGAGGTCTACGACGCCAACGACCCCGCAAACTTGGTGCAACTCGGATCGTGGACCACGCCCAACGCGTTCACGCACAACTGCTGGGCCAACCCCACGCAGAGCCTGTTGGTGACGACCGATGAGACCACCAACCCCGCTGGCTTCTTGGCGGTGTACGACATTAGCAATCTTGCGAACGGTGCCGCTTTGGTCGGTCGGTATTTTGGTGAGCCTGGCGCCACCGTGCACAACGCCTACTTCACCGCCAGCGATCCACAGCGCGTGGCAATGTCGTACTACGGCTCGGGCGGACATCTGATTGATGTGCGCCGCCCAACTTACCCTGTGCGTCTCGGCGCGTACGACAGCTACCCGGGCGGCACCACCGGCTTCGTCGGTGCGTGGGGCATGTACCCTTACGATCCGCGTGGATACCTCTACATCAGCGACATCCAGACCGGCCTCTACATCGTTCGCTACGACCCAACCGGAGGCGTTGTAAGCGGCGTGTTGCGCGATGCAACCACCAACTCACCGCTTTCCGGCGTGCGCGTGATGGACCTCGCGTCGGGAGAGGTGGCGATCAGCGGCACCGACGGTGTGTATGGCCTGTATGTGCCGCAGGGCGCGGTGAACTTGCGATTGACCGCACCGGGCTACATCAGCTCGGTAATCTCGGCGCCGACGATGCCGTTCGATGGTCGCGTCGATCAAGATGCAACGATGCAATCGTTGCCGCGAGGAGCGCTGACGGGTCGCGTGCGTCGTAGCGACACGCTGGCCGGCATCGCTGGTGCCGTTGTGCAGGTGCCTGCGCTTGGCCTTTCGACCGTCAGCACTGCCGATGGCTCCTACGATTTCGGCACCGCTCCGATTGGCGGTCACGTGATCACTGCCGATGCGTTCGGCTATGCGGCCAACGAGAAGCGTGTGGTGTTGGGCACGAACGGCGGTGGCGGTGATATCAACTTGGAGCCAGCGCGCTTTGTCGACGATGCCGAGACCAACAAGGGATGGGCACTCGGCAATCAACTCGGTGATTCGGCGACCTCCGGAAAGTGGGAGCGGGTCAATCCCAACGGAACCGGTGGCGGACTCGTGCAGCCGGAGGACGATCACACCGCGGCTCCCGGAGTCGTCGCGTTCATCACCGGTCAGTCCGCGGTCGGCGCACAGCCAGAGACGGGTGATGTCGACGGTGGGCCAACCTCACTGGTGACGCCGGCGATCAACACTGCCGATCTGGGTGCGGCGCAGATCGACTACTGGCGCTGGATGACCAACAACGGTGGCTTCTTCAACGGCGGCTCCTTGGTCATCGGCGTATCGTCCGACAACGGTGCCAACTGGACGGTTGCCGAAACGACCACCGTCAGCGCGAGCCAGTGGCAGCGCGCACGCTTCAATCTCAGCAGCTTCGTTGCGCTCACCGCGCAAACGAAGGTTCGCTTCCAAGCGCGGCCGAATACGCCGTATGCGCAGTCGGTGCTGGAAGCCGGTCTCGATGACTTCCAAGTGGTGCGCGCCTGCCGTGCGCGATTCAACACCGCGCTGACCGACCTTGACGGAGACGGCGCGGTCGACCCCTGCGACAGTTGCTCGCGCGACGGCCTGGACGATGCCGACGGCGACGGAATCTGCGGCGATCTCGACAATGCACCACGCAACAGCAATGCCTCGCAGCTCGATAGCGATGGCGACGGCGTCGGCGATGCGGGCGACAACTGCTTGTCCGTTTCCAACGCCGCGCAACGCGACCTCGACCGCGATGGGCTCGGCGATCCCTGCGACAGCGACCTCGACGGCGACGCGATCGCCAATTCCGCCGACAGCGACGACGACAACGACGGCGTGTTGGATGGCTCCGACAATTGCCTCGAGGTTGCCAACGCACTGCAAAGCGATCGCGACTCCAACAACATCGGCGATGCGTGCGATGGCAACGACGGCGAGGTCTTTGGCGTGCGCTTGACCGGCACGCGCATCGATTGGGAGAAGGAGTCGAACTCCATCGGCTACAACCTCTATCGTGGCGACCTCGGTGCGGCACCGCTGCTGCCGCTGGCCGCCTGCAAGATCGCCGACCTGCGCACCGCGTACGCCGTCGACCTCGATCTCCCGGGACCGGCCGATGGATTCTTCTATCTCGTAGCGCGTCGCGGCAGCACAGGGATCGAAGGCTCACTCGGGCGCAAAAGCAACGGCGCCGAGCGCGCCATCAACACGCACTGCCCATGATCGCAAAGATGGGGGCGGGGTTCCTCCCCGCCCCCTAGCCGTGTTGCAAGGCTGGGTGCCTTCGCGGATCGACGCCAAACAATCAGATGCGTGTACTCGGTGTTGTTAGGCCAGAACGCGATCATGTCGCCACCACTGCGGCGAGTGCCGCCTGATAACGCTTGTTCATGGTTCAGTCTCCCTCTCGATTGAGTAATACGACTCAGATCACGGGCAGATTGAACTGCGACGATGTGAAGCCGCCGCGACCGCGCAATGACAATTCGGCGACAGGGAAAACGGCGGCGCTTCTCCTACCGATAGTCCCCTACCAACTCGAAGGCTGCCCAATACCGCGGCGCCTCGTACGGTCGCCCACCGTTCAACTCGATCCTCATCACCGCCAACTGCGCCTGGCGCAGTGACTCCAGCGTATCCATGCCGTTGGCGCCACCTTGCTTCAGCCCTTCATAGAAGCGGCTCATCAACTCGCGCGTCGACTCATCGTTGACAGACCACAGCGACGCCACCATCGACGGTGCCCCGGCACTCGCGAAGGCGCTGGCGATGGAGATCGGCTCGTCTTCTGTTTTCTGGCCCTTCTCGAGCGCCGTCTGACAAGCAGACAGTACGATCAGGTCTGTTCTTCCTTCGAGCCCTTCGAAACCGATGATGTCATTCACCGTCAGCTCGGCGTCGGCCATCTTCAAGTAGGAGGTGGTGGGGTCGGATGTCACGATGCCGTGCGTTGCGAAGTGGATGATGCGATAGCTGCTGGCGAGCTTGAAGAAGCTGTCCTTCACGGCATCTTTCTCGTACAAGACCTTCGCGGTGGGGAAGCCGTTGCGCATCACACTTTCCATCTCCGCACGGGCGCCGAGCAGCGAGCCATCCGGGTTGGCGAACGCCAACAGCGTGCCGGCTTCTTTCTGATGCGCTTTGGCCAACTTGTACAGCGTTCGCGACGACAGGTAACCCATGCGGAACTTCTCGATCGCGTAGTGCGGCGTTCCATCGGCATCCAATGTATTCAACGCTTGAAATGGCACGTAGTGCAGCTTGCCGAACGGAACCAACAGCACGGTGTGGGCAGCCTTCAGCTCATCATCGATCGGCGCCAACAACCAGCCGTACAGCTTGGCCCCTAGCTCCGGCGCACGCGGCATCTCGGTGCGCAAAGCCTCCAGATAGTCGTCGATCGTGGCGCTCAGCTCGTCTCCCTTGAGCGGAACCTTGATCGCGCGCGTCTGCTTCCGATCTTTGCGGAGCGTAAAGATGTAAGTCGCCTCGCTGGTGATGAAGTACTGCACCACCACGACATCTTCCGGGAGCGCGTCGCGCAGGTCTTCCACCGAGTCGGGGGTAAACGCCAACATCGCGTACAGGTTGCGATGCTTGACCTGAAGCTGCGCCAGCAGCTGACGCAGTTGGCCTTCGGTCTGCGCCGCGATCTGTGACAAGGTCTCCAGGCGCTGTGCGTTCCGTTCCCCTTCCGGTTTGGCCAGCTCTTCGGCGCGCGCCTTTTGCGCCGCTTCGGCGCGCGCTTTGGCATCACCCACATCCGACAAGGTCTTCTGCAGTTCAGGTTGATCGGCCTTGATCTTGCTGGGGTCGAGCTTGCTCCGCAGTTGTGCATCGCGAGAGCGTTGCGCCACGTCGACAGCGCGGTCGACCCGCCCCATGCGGAACAGCAGGTCGACGGCGTCGCTGAACACTTCGCGCACACGCCCGAACTTCAACCACCCTTCGGCGTCGGCGTCGCTGGAGCCTCGGCCCATCTCTTCAACTAGTGCCGCCACCGCTTTCTCGTACGCTGCGGCCGCCGTCTCGTTGCGGCCGAGCTTTTCTTGGACACGGCCGTTCACATGCCACGCCATCCAACTCAATGAGATGTCGTCCGTGCTGTCGGCGATCTGCGTCGCCTCGGTCGCTGCTGCAAGCGCCGCGTCGACATGCCCGGCCTGCAATTCGGTGTACGCCAACTCGGCGAGCGCGTTTCCCAGACTGTCACTTCGCCCCTGGGCCTTGAATTGATCGCGCGCTCGCTTCAGAAACTCGAGCGCCGGTTGAAGCGCCCCGGCCGCCGCATGCGCCCGACCCAATCCGAACCAGGTCACCGCCTTGCTTCCTGGATCATCGTCGGGAATCTCATCCGCTTGCTGGTAGCGCGCTACCGCGCCAGCGGCATCGTGCGACACGTCTAGCAGCGTCGCACCTTGGAGTCGTCGGGCCGTGATCCGGTCGCCGGTAACTCCGGCACGAAGGCCAAGCTTGTAGGTTTGCTCGAGGTAGTCCAGCGCCTTCGGCGCATCGCCGCGGCGCATTGCCACCGCACCCAAAATCGATAGCGCCGATCGTTCGTGTTGAACGTATTTGTCGCGGCGAGCCAAGTCGAGCAGCTCCTCGCCCAGCCGCGCGGCCTCGGCCAGCCTTCCTGACGTGAGATTCAGATTGGCTAACGTGAAGATCGCTGCACGATACGCAAACGGACGGCCGCAGTTGCGTGCGTGCATCATCGCTTCATCGGCGAGCGTGAACGCCTCGCGGATGCGGCCCTGTTCGGTGGCGATCGAGACGCCATCGGCCAGTGCCGGCCAGGCTTCGAGGCTGTTGTCTTCTTCCAGCGCTACCTCGACCTGGCGGGCCAGCGCTTTGGCCGCTGGATCGAGTTGGCCCGAAACCGCCTCGACTTGGGCCTTCAACGCTGCGAACCGTGCGGCTGTTACCGGCTCACCGTACTCGGTCGCCAGTTTGCCTGTTTGCTCTGCAAGCGCGATCGCCTCGTCGTTTCGCTGCATCGAGCTCAACGCGCCAACGATCGAGAACTGCGTGTTCAACATGTCACTGGTCACACCCAGCGACGCATAGATCTGACCAGCCTCGAGGTAGATCTTCAGCGCGGTGCCCGGATCTTCGCGCGACAGCGACTCGGACGCGTTACTTGCCATCGCATCGGCCGACAGTCCGCGCCTCGCGCTATCGGCGGCGTCGCGTGCCGCGGCGGAATCGCTATTCCATGCATCGTCGCCCAACGCTTCGAGCGCGCGGTTGTAGAGGCCCACAAGAATCCACGCGCGCGCCAGGCGGAGTCGATTCTCCGCTGTGTTTTCCTGGGCGAGCGCAATCCGAGCCTGGAAGATCTCTCGCAACCGCTTCAGCTTCGTGGTCGTCGCGCCGGTCGCTTCGACAGCGGCCAGCAAGGTCGCGTCGGGCCGTTGCCCGAAGGTGATCGAGGCGAGTGTCGACATCGCGGCACGGTAGTGAGAATCGCTCTTCAGCAACGCGGCCTCTTGATCGGCCAGTCGATAGAGTTTGAGCGGCACGTACGCGCGCACGAGGCGAAGCCGGTTGCGCGGTACATCCTTCTGGGCGGCGATCTCAGCGGCAGCGCGTTTAGCGAGCGAGACCGCCATGTACACGTCTTGCGCTTTGGTCTCGTTCGGATCGAGTGCCAACGCTTGCTTGGCCGCAGCCTCCGCAGCAGCCCAGTCGCCGGCCGCAGCAGCAACGATGGCGCGCATCCGCCATGGCCATTCCGCTTTCGGAGCGAGCGCCGCTCCCCTGTCGGCATCCTTGGCAACCGCACTCAGATCCTGCAGCCCGAGCACAGCGAGTGCGTGAATCTTGCTCGCGATGTGCGAGGGAGGTTTGATCTCCAGCGCTTTTTCGGCAGCCTGACGCGCCTCCTCGAACTGGCCATCGGAAACCAGCGAGTCGGCGAGATCGAGCCAAGTCTGGATCTGTGTCGGATCGAGTTCGGTGCGAGCGCGCCGCAGTGTGATCGCCGTAGGGATCTCCCAGACAGTGTTGGCGGCATCGGCCATTCGCTCCATTCCACGCAGGACGCAGCGGGTATCGCTGGCGCGTTGGCAATTCTCGAGCGCTCGCTTTCCGCTCTCGGTTATCGCCGAGATGCGGTGGTCGCGGATCTCCCCTTCGGCGATCTCGAACTGACGATCGGCCTCGCGCAGCGCGGCAATCCGCTCCTGCCCCTTCGCTCCTTCAGCGGCTTGCTCCGGCGTTTTCGCAAAGATGATCGCGGTGCGGTAAGCGACAACAGCGTCATTCCAGCTTCGGTCATCCTCATGCACACGAGCCACCGCCATCTGCGCCTCGAAGGAGTCAGGCTCAGCCTGCAATCGCGCTTTGGCTTTCGCATAGTCGACCCAGCCTGCAAGATCTTTGTCGTCGGGGAGTCGCGCCGCGAGCGACTCGAGCAAGGCAGCACCCTCGGAGAAGCGTTCCAGCTTGACCAACAGGAAACCTCGATAGCGGAGGCAACTGTCAGGGTCGTACCCCGACTTCTGCGCCGCATCGAGTTCCACCATCGCCTGCGCATTGGCCTCGGCAGCCATGTATGCCATCGCCAGCGACCAACGCGTTGCCGTGTCGTCCGGATCCTTGATCAATCGCTCGCGGCTGGTGCGAATCGCAAGTGCGCGGTCCAACCGCGCGCGTAGCTCGGCATCCTCCGGCAGGATCTTGAGCGCGGCCCGATACGCTTCCTCGGCCGATTCCACATCGCCGGCGCTCATCGCTTTGTCGCCGATGCTCCGCTGCTGATCGGACTCGCGTTTGCGCCGAGCGAGTTCCACCGTCGGTGCGCCGTTGGTAACCCAGTTGGCGTACTTCTCGGCGATGCTGTAGTCGCGTGCCACCGTCGTTCCGGCGTACTCGTTGATGTAGTCCAAGAACGCCTTCAGCTCCAACACCGTGGTGTCGGCCAGCACCTCGCCCAAATCGAGGCCGTGATACGGTCCGCCTTCGATCAGCTTGCCGCGCCCGCGGTCTGCGACCGATCGGATTTCCGTTACCAACGTTCCCATCAGCGCATCACGGGATTGCGCTGCGGTGTCGGCCAAGATGGCGCCGAACGTGTACAGCGGTTCGCCCCCATCGATCGGGCCAAACCGCGTGTCGTTGGCCGCGACATAAAACAGCGGGTCCCCTTGCCAGGCTGGCGGTACTTGTATCGTGTAGAACACGACGTCACCCACGGTGACAGCCGCTAGTCGCATCGTCAGTTGCAAACGAGCGCTGTGCTCATTCGCCTCGACTACACGTGCTATTCCCAAGCGAACGCTGACCTCGAGTTCACGCTCAGCGCCTTCGGCGAGAGCACGCATCGGATTGACCTGCAGATCAGCGGACCCTTGCAGTAGACCTTCAGCGGTGCCACGCCCGACGATGAATTCCGTTTCGGAAACGACCTCGGTGATGCGAGCCACCGCCACAAACGATTCAGTGCGTGCGGTTGGCGGAGCGGCCGCCTCAACCCCCGCTTGGGCGGCGCGCGGCGCTGAGGTCTCGGCGGCGTGGCCAACCAGAGCGCTCAACAGCAGGCAGACTGCCGCCATCGCGGCAGGTAACCGGTTCTGCGTAGAGTCTAGCGTCCTCATCGACCATCCTTCGTTTGTTCTTCGATCGTCGTATCGACGATCCGAATGCCCGTGACGGTTACGGTGTCGGCATCGAGCGAAGCCACGTTCTGATTCCAGCGCTCACGACTGCCGACAACGCGCCAACGTGGTGCGTCGGGAAGTGGCGGTAGCAGCACCTCGCCGGCGACGGCGGCCGGGAGCGGTGCCGTACCGGAAAATGCAACACGCCACGTTCCTGTTCCGGTGTCGGCGAGAACGTACGCCCATACCGGGGTCGTGCAGGTGTAGCGCAGCGTGACCCGGCCCGCTTTGTCGCGCAGCAGTTGCGCATTGAATAGAGCGGCGCGAGTGGCCTCGCCATCACCCGCGCCCGGCACCGTTGAGGGTAGCGGCGAACCGGCAGGGCGCCCGATCGCGCTCCCCGGCTCGAGGCCCGAAGGCACACGAAACGTGTTGGTTCGGCGGTCGAAACTCCCCAACAGCAGTACAAAAGTCACGGCAAACGCAATCGCCAGCGAGAACTTGAGAAACCCGAACGAGACGCCCAACCGAACTCCGCGCTCGGGTGTCGGTGCATCGACACGCACCTCATCACGCAGCGCCGCATCGAACTCACCGGCGCTGGCGAAGCGTCGATTCGGATCGGGGTCGATCGCGCGCTCGATCGCGGCGATGAACGATGCCGGCAGGTCGGGCCGCAGGTCGCGCAATCGCCGTCGTGTGCCGCTCGCATGCTTGGCGATGACATCGGCTACGCTCTGACCGGCCACCGGAAACTGCTGCGTGACCAGATGAAACAAGAGCACACCCAACGCATACAGATCCGATCGAGCCGTCGCCGCCTCTCTGTTGAACAACTCGGGCGCCATGTAGAGCGGTGTGCCGGAGATTGCGGCTGCGCTGGAGGCTTCATGACTGCGGCCCACATCGAGGCTCGCACCAAGATCCATCAGCACCACGCGCCCGCCATTTTCGCGCATCACGTTCTGTGCCTTCACATCACGATGGATCAGGCCGGCCGCATGCACCGCTGCCATCGCCGCACACAGGTCACTACCGATCGCAATCGCCTCGCGCGCCCCCAACGATCCTTGCGTGGCGAGCACGTCGCTGAGCGTGCGCCCCTCGATCAACTCCATCCAGATTCCGACGCGACCCTCGTGAATGTCCGCACCGTAAACCGAAACCACATGCGCATGCCGCACCTTGGCGAGCAGCCGTCCTTCTTCGATCGCGCGTTGACCGAGCGCCTCGGCCGTCGCCGACGACGTCAGCAGCTTCAGCGCCACGTCGGTATCCAGGCGTGGATCGCGGGCGCGATACACCTCGCCAAACGACCCAGCCGACAATCGCTCACGTAGTTCGAATGGGCCCCACGATCCGTCGCTCGTCGGTGCGGCGGCGATGTCGTCGCGGGAGGCACCGGTTTGCAGCGACTCCGCCACGTTCGAGAGTGACGCCAGCGCCTGCAGTTGCTGCACGAGTGCGCGCTCGTCGTCGCTCTGCGCGTTCCGATGCACCGATTCCCAATCGACGACTGCGCCATCCGAGACCGACAGCGCCAGTGGCAACCAGCGTTCGGTTTCAGCGGACATGGCCCATCTCCTGTGCCAAGCGAATCAGCGCTCGACCCACCGTCATGCGGGCCGCGTCGGCCGACGGCTTCCCCATTGCGGCGGCGATCTCCGCGTAGCCGTAACGCAGCTCCACGCGCAGCACGACCGCTTCGCGCTCTTCACCGCGCAAGCGGGCCAGCGCCGCTTCGAAGCGCGCCAAGGCCTCGCTCCCCACCGCTTGCTCGAACGGTGAGGGGCCCGGTTCGCGGATCGACTCGGGCAACTCTTCGGCAGCCGGCTTGCGACGCGCCTTCTTGATCTCGTCTTGAATTCGGTGCAAGAGCGCCTGTCTGAGATACGCGCCCACCGCACCGTCGTGCGCAGGTATGAAGTTGCCGATGTTGCGCAACGCTCCCAACACCGTCTCCTGCACCAGGTCGTCGGTCTCCAACGGGCCACGCGCCCAGAGTGGCAACCGACCATGCGCCCAGCGTCTCAGGCGCGGCAAGTAGCGCGCGAGCAACAAGTCGAGCGCACGCGCGTCACCCTGGTGGGCGCGACGCAACAACTCGATCGACTGTTCGAGGCTGTCGGCGTGGGGGCTCGGGCGCTTGACGGTTTCGTCGGAATCCAACGGGCGCGGCCTCCGCGACACGCGGTCGCAGTTCCAAGCGAAGACGCGCACACCCGGCCAACTGAGGCTCGCGGCCGCTGTCATGGTTACCTCGGTAAGTGGGAAGACCGTTGGCAGATGAACAGCAGGCCCGCTTGCAACGCCGACCGGCGACGGCACGCCGAAAGGCTGGCCCAGATCTGCGCCGAAGCGAAGACCTGGGCCGTCGCCTGCAGTTACTCCTCTTTGAAGAACGGCGTCAATGCTTCGCGCGCGCTGCCGGCATTGATCGCGCCGATGACCACCTCGGTGCCGAACGTTTCGGCGGTGGCGCTGGCGTACCACATGGTCGACGCATAGACGACGGCGCCGGGCCACACCGACACCTTGCCGAACGACAGGTTTACGTTGAGTTCGTTGATCTTGTTCATCGCCGCCGCCGAAGGCTTGGCATCTTCCGGCATGCGAACCACGACGATCAACGTCTGAATCAGCCGGAGCCCTTCCTTGCTCGGGTCGTTGCCCAACTGAACCTCGCGCAACAACAGCGTTTCGCTCTTGCCGTCGAGATCGACCACCGCCTTGCGCACACCATCGCCCACATCGGCGGAAGGAACGCCCAGCTCGTTCAACAACGATTCGATCTTGCCGGCGGCCTGCGCGTTGGTGGTGGCCACTCCGATCAGCAAGAACATCACCGCGACCACAGCCCACAGTTGCTTGGAAATACGCATCTCTCATCTCCTGCGGCTCAGCCGCGACTAGAGCACTCTCTCTTGAGGAATCATGGCCAGCGCAATCTCGGTGACGTGTCCTTTTTGGACCCGCACGGCGAGACCGATCTCGGAATAAAAGCGGTACTTCACGTTCGGATCGGCCAGCGGCCGGTAGTCGAAGTTTTGTCCTGCATCGCCCAACGCACCATCGAGTTCGTCGACGGTCATTCCAACCTTCAGCTCACGCTTACCGCTGCTGAGCCCTTGAGCTTTCAGCGGAAGTGCGGGCGACTTGTCGTTGATTAACTGAATCGCAACGATCGTATCGGTGGCCAACAGCTCCACGCCTCGATCGAGATACGTCACGCGCACCAAGTTGGTGCCGGCAACCACTGGAGCGACCACGCCGGGTCCCAACGCCTTCTGCACATCGACAAGCTTGTCTCCAATCGCGATTACCGTTTTCTGAGACTCGATCGACGCTACCTGACGCAGCTTGCTGGGTGCGCGCGCGATCAAGCCGTCGCGACTCTTGGCTTGCGTTCCGAGCGCGGCGCAGAGCGCCGCATAACGATCGTAGGCAATTGACCACCACGCCACAGAAGGTGACGTGGTGCGCAGATACCCTTCGAGTTCGGTTAGCGCCTGCTTGCGACGCTCACCATCGGATGAACCGGCCATGGCAAACGCGCGGTTGTACGCGATGGCGCTGCTGGCGAGCGCCAGCCCTGAGCGTTCGGCTTCCGACGCGCCCGCAAGCGCCTTCTCTGCATTGGCTAGCAGCGTTTCGAATTCGGCTTCCTTGCCACCGGCGCCATACGCTACCGCCAGGTTGATCGCCAGGCCGAGCCGCGCCATGGCGTCGAGCGACGTGTCCTTGCCGGCCAACGTCTGTGCTTCTTCCAACAACGGAATCGCCTTGCCCGGATCGCGACCACCAGGGGCAATCAGATACGCGACCCCCAGATTGGCCTTGGCCAACGCCAGCGTGGGGTTGAGTCGCAGCGCCTCGCGCAGCGCGCCGACCGCTTCCCACCACATGTCCTCGTTGACGCCGCGCACCTTGGCCGAGAGCGAGGCGGGACGACGATAGAAGCCGCCCACCAAGATCTGCCCTAGATCGAACTTGCGAAGATCGTCAGGCTCGAGCGCATCGGCGTACTGCATCAACACCGAGTACCCCAAGTTGGCCCACGCCTCGTACGCGTCCGGGAACTCCTTGGTCACCGATCGAAACGAGCGCTCGGCCAAACCGTACTGCTGCGTCAGCAAGAAGTAGACGCCCGAGTCGAAGGCGCCCATCGAGCGCCACAACGACATCTGCTCCTTGTCGAGCGCAGCGATGCGATCGGTCGGCGCCGGGTGATCGAGTTGCGACCCTTCGAACGACGAATAATCCTGACCCAGCTCGATCCAACGCCGGAACGTACCGACCAACCCCTTGAAAGAAAAGCCGGCCTTCAGCGCCAACTGCATGCCGTACATGTCGGCCGCGTATTCCTGATCGCGCGTGAAGGTGGTTTCCATCAACTTCGTGGCGCCGGCGTGCGAGTTTTTGGTATGACCCAACACGTGATGACCGATCTCGTGTCCCAAGGTCAACGCCGCGTAGTCGATCTTCCCGATCAGGCCTTGCTTGATAAGACCCGCGTACACGCGCACGACCGGCATCTGCTTGCCGTCTTGCTCGAAGAAGGTCGCAAACGCGTTGAACGTGTCTTCGTCGATGAATCCCAATTGCGGAGGCCAGTCGGTAAACCCTTCCGGTTTCTCGGAGACTGCGACAAGACGCGCGAACGCGGTCTCGACCATCTGCTTGTCGGCCGCACTGATCTCGGCCAGCGACGACCGTGTGGTCGTGGCCCATGCCGCGGCTAGCAGCAGAAACGCATGCACTGTAGTTCGCCAAGTCATGAGTTCTCCTTGGCGCTCAGCGCTTGGGTCGAACGGAGTTCTTGCCGCGTCCTAGCTTCACGAGTCGAGCCCGATCGGCCTTACCACTTACGGTGTCGCTGAGCTGATTCGCGCTTCGGAGTGCCTTGATCTCCGTCCCCTTCATCAGGTTCGGTTTCTTGGCACTTCCCTTGACGGTTCCGATCAGGCGCGCGCTAGGGGCCGACATCATCGCGTGCTTGGTCCCCAGTTCGGCAGTCAACGAGCGCGCCTTGTCCAACAGTTTCGGGTTTGGCGCCTTCATCAACCCGGACGTCGGGCCGCGAAGCGTGCGGGCCTGCGCCACCACCCCCTGGATCGGTCGCTTCGCGGCCGGCGCCGCCAGGCTGACGGTCACGGCCGCTCCAATCGCAAGCGCGGTGGCCACGGTCAACGCGGCTAGCTGTTTGTTTCGATAGGTCATGCGTTACCTCCTCTGAGTTGCCATCTCAAACGGTATCTCGTGCCCGGCTCCGCCGAAAACCCCACCCGAGCACGGCTACAGGCGGTCTCGGCGCAGATCGTCGCACATCTGGCCCACGATCCGGGATCGCTCTGTGCGATTCGGTGCCGTGTCCCCCTGTAATAACGACAGCCAGGGGCGAACCGAACATAGCGATTCGTGGCGGCAGAATCTCCCCGAATCGCGAGCCGACTCGAGGATCCTGGGCGGTACGGACGGGGCACCGGCGGTGTCGGTTATTTCAGCACCACGGCTACAGCGTTGGCGCGGGCCAGCGCAGCACGGAGTTCTTTGGCCGCGGCGGCATCGCTCTTGGTGATAGCCCGCTGCGTGGGATAGCTCACCGTGTCATTCGTCGCGCGGAGGGTTGCACGGTCAATCATCGCTTGCGGCTGTTTGCGGCGGATCTGCACCGCCCAATCCGCGGCCTAGGCTCCCTGACGCTCTGCCTGGCATCAGTTGGATGCTGCCGGACTGAGTCGCAGGTGCTACGACGGCTAGCGGTCGATAACAGGGACCGTTGTGGCCGCGATTCTCTGCGAGCTGGACGAGGGTGCGAAGCTGCTTGGTTCGAACCACGGGTGTGCCTGCTGCGTGCCGCACGGAATGCGATTCGAACGTCGGGTACGGCAAGACCGCCACACGAATTCAGCGGCTGATCATCTCTGACTCGTGGCCGCGACGACACTCTTGCACGCTGCAAGCGTATCGCCCCGCGAGTGGTCGCAGTCGTGTCGGCCGTCAGGCAGCGCACGCTCAACGTAGTCGATGGATTCCGACAGAACCGGGCCCGCATCCGCGAACGTCAGGGGCTCGATTCTCTGCTCGATTGACAAGAGTCAATGCGTTTTCTTTCGCAGCAGCTGTGTCTCTTGCGTAGGATCTCGTGCGGCAGTGGGAACAGAGTAGGAGTCGCGCCGATGCGCCCAAAGGCATCGTTCACGCGTGGTTCTCCGAGTACCGGGTCGTCGTCCGTCAGCTATTTGCAGAACAGAACGGAGGCGCTTCACCAAGAAGGAGCCCTCTCGCCTAAATCCGCGCTGAAACACCACCCGCACTCGCGACACCAAGTGGTCTTGCCGAAATGGCCAAGCACACCGCTGCCGAAGAATCTATCACCGAGAATCAGCCAAAGGCTCTCGCAGGTCCCCGATCGCGGCAAGATGGTTACCTTCGAGCCGAAGGATGAAACGCCGTGAAAACCATAAGCTACACACGCTTCCTATGTGTCGGAGTTGCTCTGATTGCGTGCGGGAGAGCTAGCCCGGCTGAAAAGCGCTGTGGGGAAGGCGAGTCCGCTGACAAAGCTAAGGCTGTCGCAGTTGAGCTCGCGGCTGCGGCACGCGACTCCTGTAGCGACTTCATCGCTGCGTTCCTAGATCGGGTGTGGGTGGAGCGGAAGAACCCGTTGACCGATGGCGACCTTCCGGATGTAGAGCGCAAGTTGTTAGACGTGCTAGCCGCTGTAATGACCCGGCACGCTGATGTCGACTCCGTGAGCGTCGTGTACGCTAATCGGGCGCTTACGGGTGAGCGTCGCGCCTCCACCGATGAAGAACGCCGCATCGCCAGGAAGTCATCAGTAGGCGACATGTATGCGGGCCCGTTGCGTGAGCGCACCTTCGGCGAACCGATAGCAGAAGGTTCGCTATCTAGCCTGGTTGTGGTAGTGCGCGGAACAGATCGATTGTTCGCTGACGTTCCAGTAACAAAGAACGGTCGCTACGTGTGTGGACTACTGGTCATCATGAGAGAGGCCGAGGCGCCCCAACCGAATCCCCCATCCGTTCGTCCATGAACCGTATTCACTCACGTGCCGGTGTCGATTCTCCACTGCGCTGCATCCGATTCTTGCGGGTTGTGGTAGAGACGGCGGTTACCCGGCCCCCCCTCATAAATCCCACGGTGCGCAGCCAATGCACTGGGCTCCTACCTTGTGACGTTGAAGAGTTGTTCGGGCCAGGGACGAAGGTTTCGTGCGCGAGGAAGCCATGTTGATCGGCGTCAACGGCCCTGCCTGTCGGCGACAACTACTTTTGCAGGGTGAGATCTTGACGAGAAAGCGGTCACGCGGGTGTCTCGGAATTGTTGGCAACTTCCGGACGTTGACACGTTCCGTTCGCGGTGTGATCGCAGCGTACCGCGCTGCCAAGCCGGGTGAGGGAGGCCCCGAGTGACTGAAGCCGCACAGGTCTTTCGATACCGACGTTGGGGTAGACTCCGGATAGTTCTACGTTGGCTTGTCTGCGTGTCCGCCCCTTCCGCTTTGGGATGGGCTATTGGCGGATCTTATCTTGCTGTTGCGCTACTTAGTGCGGCGGTACTCCTATGCGCGTCATTTATTGGACCTGAACTGTGGAGACGAAAGAAAGCACCAACTGCGTTCTCTCTCTCTGAAGGCCGGCTAGTCGTGCACTACCCTACGACCAAGACAGAAATTGATCTTGCGCGTGACTGGGTCAAGATCCACTACGAGGATCGGGGACACCCCGACAGTGGCTTTGTCCTTGAGACTGTTGCGGGCAGGTTTCGCGTCTTTCACGACCTAACCGGGCTTCTGGAGTTTCACCAAGCGCTCACAAAGGCGCTTGCCGAACAACACCAGTTAACCCCTGGTGGATCGCGGCGAATTCGCCATCTGATCATCAGAACCGTGGTGATCGTGTTGGGTTGCTCCCTAGCCCTGTACCTGATTCGAGTGGAGCGACTTTACCTCGGTTGCACACTGGTCATACTCATTCTTCTTTACAGTCAGATGCCCATATGGTGGTACTCAGCTAGGTCAAACCGGGGAAAAGCTGATTGACGAGCACACCGCGGGCGGCGGCATGAACAGGGCGTCCACTATCTGTAGGGAAGCCCATGCGTGCCTCCTCCGGTATCCGGTAGCAATAGCGGTGAGGCAACGGTACACCGTCGGTAGCAGAATCGATGAGGCAACGCGCCCGCGGGGCAAGGCGTGGACCAGCAAAGAAACATCAATGAGCTGGTGGGCGGGCTCGTCGGTGGATATGATGCGGCAGGTTCTCCTGCAGGAGTTGTGAAAGAAATCAATCCATGACGCGCTCGCAGTGGCTTACGGTGCTGTTGTTCGCGGTGGTGACAGTCCTGAATAGGTGTGCGCCGTCTGGACCCGTGGAGTTGCAGGATGTGAGCGGTGCCTCCGTGACGACGATCGAGAAGCGGTTCGGACCCGCCGAACGCGATGTCGAGTTCTTGCTCACCAAAGAACCACCTGAGTACCGCTATGGCCTACTCAGGGAGTTCCCTTCACTGGAAGGTGTGAGAATTCGCGAGATGACTTGGACCGATGGTCCGGCGCGACGAGCAGTGTGGTTCGAGAAGAAGCAGTCTGGCTGGGTAGGCGTCCAGGGGCTTGAGTGGCACAGCCACATTCAGTTCTAGCCTCGGATCACGGTAATCCGTCACGGAAAGACGTTCTTCCGTGACCGATTGCTCCTGGCGGAAAGGGCTGTAATCGCAACGATGCGAGTCGTCCGAGTCCTCGTGGTGATTGCCACGTTCCAAGTTGGTGCTGGCTGTAACACAGCTCCGAGGGAGACATTTGAGTGGCAGCAGGTGACCTCTCTTAGGGAAGCCGCTGTTCAGCGGGCCCTAGCATCGCAGGATGAAACTGATCGGTATGGTGTGCGTGAAGATTACCGGCAGTTCGCGATCAGGGTCGCGCGAAGCGCTGCGGGTTCAGAGTTGCGGGATAGGGTCAGAGCGATCCATCCGCTAACCGCAGTGGTCGGCGTTGAGGTTGGGGCAGGCAGCGGGCCCCTGATTCCTGAGGACGCCTATCAAGCGGTGTGGCTTGTCGCCTCAGCCTCCGGTGGGCGAGAGCTCAGTTTCAGATCTGAGAAAGGGCCTGTCTCAGAGCAGCCGATCTCAGAGAAGACCCTTTCAGCAATGCTCGACGTCGTTTCTCGCCCGGAGCAAGGCACCATTGCCGATGACATCTCAATCGGGGCGGACGAACGACATTGGGTGATCATCACTGTACTGACACAGCAAGCGCGCTACTCAATCGTTTGTTCACCCTTTCCAACTGAGGAAGCACTTTGCGATTTGTACCATGCGATACAGAACCACCTGTCCGACAAGAAACTGCTCCCCTCTGTTTACTGTTTCCCGCGAGAGAAGTGGCCCCCCTTCGATCCCAAGAATCCGTGACAGGTAGCACTGGTCTTCCTTCGATCTCGTGGACTGTTGTCGAAGACCCAAGACCAACCACGTGCGGTCACTTCAAAACCGGTCACAGAGCGAGGTGTTGGATGACCTCGGAAATGTTGAAAGGTTGACGGCGCTTCCTGCCCCGATGGCATCACCGGGGCGCATTGAAGGAGAGCCACCGTCATGAGCAAGAATCACGCGTAGTCGGTACCGAAGGGGCAGGTATTTGAGTCACGGACACCGACCTCCAGAGTGAAACAGCCGGGCGAAACGATTCTGCAGAGCACGCACGTCCGCCTCCGAGCGTTGATCACGCGAGTCGGTCTGCAGGGGCTGGCGAGTTTGCTGGAAGCCAATCTAGAGGAGATTTGTGGCCCGCTGCGGCTTCAAAGTAAGCGGTCACGGAAGAACGTTCCTCCGTGACCGCTTACGCAAATGGAGTCGATCTCGCCGACTGCAAGCCATTCGATGCTCGAGGGCCTGGCGGAGACACTGATGATCACGGAGTTTGCAGTCGGCGAGAATCTGCGGAAGACGATCAGTTCGATCAACCCGATCGAAAGTTTGCAGGGGCAACTGCAACGCGTGGCGCGCAACGTGAAGCGCTGGCGCGGCAGAGAGCCGCTGCTGCGTCGGGAAGCGACTGGAATTCAACTGGCAGAGCTCGCTTCAGAAGGATCAAGGGTTGCAGAGAAATGCCGCCGCCAATCCGTGCGATCGATGAGGCGGTACATAGGACGATGACGGACAACAAAAAGAAGGTCGTTTAGAACATGCTAACCGCCCGCCGTCAGCTTTCAACAACCAGCGGGTCATCGCTGTTACTTCAACACCACGGCTACAGCGTTGGCGCGGGCCAGCGCAGCACGCAACTCTTTGGCTGCGGCGGCGTCGCTCTTGGTGATAACCCGCTGCGTGGTCTTGACGGTGCGCGTGATCACCAACCGGTCGTCTGAGGTCGCAATGGCCACCGCCACCGAACCCAACGGGTTCGTTACCGTGAACGGTGCGGGAGTCTGGCTCACGCCGGCGGCGTTGGCGACGGAGGTTTCAACGGTGCGGGAACGCAGGTACGGTTGAAACACGGCCTCGGCCTTGGTCAGTCCGGGGAGCGGGAAGTAGTCGAGCGGGGCCAGCTCCGGTAAATGCATCAACGTCGTGCTGCCGAAGCGTGACAACGCCCCGGGGCATTCATAACGAAAGTTGTAGTGCCAACCTTCGCTCGACGCCGTTTGCAGCGGGTCGATCTGCACTCCTGAAAATGAAGGACAGTCCCGATACAGATCCTCATGCGTGACCTGTTCGACCTGCTTGTCGGTGGGTCGGTTGTCCTGCTCTGACTCCAACCAAACGCGCGCCGTACCGGTCACCGTACGAGTGCAGTCGGCGTTGACGCCCTTCGCCGCATCCCACGACCACAGGCAGCGTGTGTCCCAACGATTGGAATCGGCATCTCCGTCGGGCACGCGCAACACACCTGTGGTGCGAGGGTCGACCGCCAGACCGATCGCGCCGTTGTGGAGAAACGACAGGTCCTGCGACGAATCATCGGGCAATGTCGCATCGAACAGGCGTAGCGGACCGAGGCCCGGGCTGTCCACCACCACCATGTTCGGCTCGACTTTCTTGCCCGACCATGGGACGCCAACGATGGCGTGATTGAAGCGAAACGGCGTAGGAAGATCGGGATCGACGAATTCGTGCGATGGACTTGAAATCAACACCGGAACCGCTTCACCGCCGGCGGCACGCAGCAGATCGACCATCAGTAGCGCTTTGTCTTTGCAATCGCCGAAGCCACGGCTCAGCGTTACCTCCGGTGCTCGAGGAACCCAACTCCCCCAGCCCAACTCGATCCCGAAGTAACGCACCGAACGCGCGGCGTGGCCGGCGGCCTCGAAGGCTGACGGTGCGCCCTTGACGGTCGCTGCCAGTGCATTGAACTTGACGGCACGCTGCGATGCCGTACGAAACAAGTCGTTTGCCCAGCGCGCGACGCTGGACCAATCGCTCATGGGGGCGGAGCCGCTGTGCGCGTAGTTCAATGCCAGTCGCACGCGAGGTGGCTTCGCCGCGTAAGCATCGCTTGTTACCTCAATCGGCGGAAGATCACGAAACTCCCACGTCGCTTCGTCCTGCAACTGGCTCGGCCCCGGGTTGGGCGCCCGACCGACGCGCACTTGTGCGGTGCTTTCGCCGCGCGCCCTGACCTGTAGACGAAACAACGCCACTGGCGCGTCACCTTGCACCTCGAAGATATCTTGCGGGATGGCACCGTCGAATGTGACGTCGTACGTCACCGCAAAAATAGTCCCGGGTGTGGCACGTGATGCGTGAAGCAGGAGCACTGCGGAGTCGGCAAAGAGCTTGCTGTCCATCGCGCTCCAGAGGGTTCCGTCCGATTCGTCGAAACGAGTAACGCGGCCGTTCGCTTCCCGACTCCAGGCTTTGATGCCGCGGATTCTGGTGAACTGGTTTCGAACCAGCGGCAGCATTGCCTGCGCGGCTCCCTTCTCGGTGAGGACCGCGACGACCCACTGACGCGTTGCTGTTCGATCGCTCTTGCCGACCTCGAGTTTCCATCCGTCCAACAGCACGACGGCATCGGCATCGTCGTACTTCAGTTGATCGAGTTTCTGTGCCGCGTCCTTGGCCCAATCGGGGAGACTGTTCGCGGCTTCTGTAGTGCTTCCAATCGAGCACAGAAGCAAGCCGACAATCAGTTCTTTCATGGGCCAACCTCCAACTCGACCCCATTGCTGAGATAGGAGCGAACGGCAGCGATGAAGCTACGTGTCGCGGCGAAGTCGGCCGGCAACAGCAGGGGTGTGTCGACCAGCAACAAGCCGCGTAGACGAACCTCGTTCTGTTGGTCAGTGCGGAGCCAATGCGCCTGGAAGCTGATTCCCTCGGGGCCCTTCAAGGTAGTCGGTTCCGGCAGCGTCGTTATCACCGAACCGGGTGGGAGCTTATATGTCACGTCGCTTTGTACCGATCGCGCATAGCGCCAGAGTACGGGATGGTGACGTTCTGTTTGGATCGGTAGATCGATCGCGGCTGTGAAGTCGTCAACCCCGGGGAGGAGCAACCGCGTCTCCAGGCGAAACGCGGCGTCAGGAACGCGGAACTCGTAAGCGCACGTCAGATAATCCTCGGTGTTCTTGGGATCGCCGGTAGTCACCGCTGCGTCCTCGACCTCGACAGGCAGGTACCCGATGCAGTCTTGACGCCGTCCCGCAGGGGTCATCGCGCTCCATAACTCTCGCTTGTCGACATCCTGCTGCATCTGCCAAGTGATGGAGCCTTTTACTTGCGCAGCTCCTGTCGACTCGAGAGTGATCGTCCGTTTTCGAATCTCCGAGTTGTACTTGGCCGGGAGTGCGTCGGTCTTGGCCGAGATGATCGATGGGTCCGACGACATGCCCGAGACGGGTCCACTCAGCATGATTGCGGCTGAGCTGGCTAGATCGAGTAACACTCCGCCGCCCCCGGGACCGATGTACTGCCACGGAGGCACACCCGGTACGCAGTGCTCGCAGTTGACGTCGAGGTACTTTGCAAGCTCAGGCTTTCCGACCGCGATGAACAGATGGTCGAGTTGTGACGCATCCGGAACCTCAGGATGATATGCCTTCGATGTGCGGTCGCAGAGTATCGCAGGTCGCGCCACAATCTTCGCCCGCCGCATCAATCCGAGTGCCAGCAAATTGCGCTCATTGCCGGTGCCGGATTTGCGCTCTAGTACCTCGTCAAGCGACTCGCTTCCTTCACTCGTCAGCGCGATGTTGTCGCGCACCCACTTGACGATCTCGCCGAGTTGTTGAGTGGGAGTCAGTTCCGAGTTGGCCCACGGCGCCGCGACCTCGGAGAGCTTCTTACTCGTTTCCAACTGAATCGCAATCGCCCGGCCCCACTGGGCCACGACGGTGTTGAGGGTGTTCTTATCTCTCTCATGCTTGGGCCAAGCGTAAACGAAGACCCTGGCACGCAGTTCGGTGTCGGGTGGCGCCATGGGCTCGGACTGAAAGGCCGGAACGTTCTCGCACTTGATCTCGTAGCTGAAGTATCCGAAGTCCTTGACATCGCCTGCGGTACACCACGAGTCGAACGGTACGACGGTGGCGGTACGA
>CAZAHQ010000003.1:0-11919 GCA_964484415.1 uncultured Acidobacteriota bacterium
GGAATGTACGTGACACGCTGCACCCTCGACGTTGCACAAAGGTACAAACAAATCATGCGAACAGCAATCGAAAGTGTGCAGCAAAAACAATAAATATTTCGGTTGCGAGAAGCGTCAGCCCCGCGCACCGCGCGACGACGCTCACACGCGGAAGCGATCAGTGGTGTCACATCGATCGGATCTGTTGATCCAGCAGCGCGTCACGCCTCATCGCACTCATCCGCAGTACTGTCGCTCGTGACAATGGCGCTCAACCGACTCGCGCGCGCGGTAACGCAGGCAGGACGCACCAGGGTCAGGCAGTGTGCCCCTCCAAGCACTCAGGCATGGACGCAACAGCGTGTGCGCGGTAACGCACGCAGCAAACTCGCCAAGCGACAGAGCGACGTCATCCGCTGCCGCACAGCGTCCCCACCTGCACCCCATCGACCCGCGAGGTCCGAAGGAATGTCGATCGCTTCCATATCAATTGACCACTGCGCCCGCACCACCGACACGCTTCGCGCAGCCCAAGAAACAAACAACCTCAAACCACCAACTCCGTCCTCACCCCTTTACCCGGCGAGGACTCCATCGTCAATCGCGCTCCAATCGACTCGGCCCTCATCCGCATGCTCTTCAAGCCGTTCCCGCGCGCCCCCGTCTCGCTCACCGAGAACCCGCGGCCACGATCGCGCACCACCAATCGCAATCCATGGCCAACCTGGGTTACCTCCACCACCAGCTCGGGCGACTGCGAGTGCTTGATCGCATTGGCCACCAACTCCTTGAAGATCAAGTACACCTGCCGGCGCACGGGCGCATCGAGCAGCGCCTCCGCACTTTGCGGGGCCTCGAATCGCAGTGTCATTCCGGCCGCATCCGTCGCCTCGCGCGCGAAGTGATGCATGCGATGGGCAAGATCGGAGACGCGATCGTAGCTGGGGTTCACCGACCAGACGATGTCGCCCATCGTCTCGACAAGCTCCCCCGCCGACGTCGCGATCCGCTCGAGCCGTGCGCGATCATCGGGCGCCAGGTCAGGCAGCTTGCGATTAAGCAGCGCGCCTTGCAGCGCGATCGACGACAGCGTGGACCCAATGTCATCGTGCAGGTCCGTAGCGATCCGCGTGCGGAGCCGCTCGACCGCGATCGCGCGGCGCACGCTGAGGCGGTGTGAGGCGAACGCCGCGACAGCGACCAGCGCCGCCGCCAGTGACAGCGTCCAGCCACGCCTCCACCACGGGGCGAGCACGCGGAATGACACGAGCGCGCTGTTCACGCTCTCGACCCCGGCCTCCGAGACGGCGCGCACGCTCACTCTGTAGTGTCCGGCGGCGAGGCTGGGGAACTCGATCTGCGCATCGTCGCGATCGGCAGGCGGGGTCGTGGCGGCACCCTCGAGTGAGACGCGATAGTGCACACGACCCGCGCTGCCAAGCATCGGAGAAACGACCCGTAGCTCCAAGCTGTTCTGATCGGAGGCAGTGACCAGGTCGCGTAGCTCGTGTTCACCAGCGAGTGCGACCGGAATCCGCCGATTCCCCAGACGTAGCGATACGATGCGCGGATCATGCGGCGGTTCACGAATGACCTCGGGCGCAGGCAACAAGCTGATCCCGTCGAACGTCAAGACCCAGGTGCGCGCTTGGCGATCGCAGAGTACAGCGCGCGCCCGGGCGCTGGGCAATCCATCGGCGAGGCCGTAGTTGCGCTGGAGGCGTCCATCTTTGCCGAAGCAGGAGAGACCGAGAGCGGTGGCAACCCAAACGCGACCCTCAGCATCGACAGAAAGATTGGCAACGTCGAGTGACGGTAACCCCTCGGCTTTCCGAATCAGCACGATGCGCCGTTGTTCGGACTCTGGTTGCTCGATACGCACCACGCCGTTCTGATAAACCGAGAACCACAGGCTGCCGTTTTGATCGATGACGCCGCCGGTCACGCTGGAAGCGGCGACGCCGCTGTCGGCGCCGATCGCGTGTGCGCGATGCCCATCGAATCGATACAGACCGTGACCCCACGAGCCGAGCCAGAGTTGCCCAGAGCGATCTTCGAGCATTACCGGATAACAAATGTCGTCGGCTGCGAAACCGGGCAGAGAGCCCAGCGACTCGATCGTGTCCGTGCGTCGGCGCCAGAGCGAGAGCCGCTGCTTGTCGCTCCAGGATGACAACCAAAGGTCGCCATTGTGATCCTCGTAGATGCCGAACACGCCACCATCGGTGAGTCCATCGCGCTTGTCGTAGCAATGTAGCGGTGCGCGCTGATCGAGCGATTCGAAGCGCTCGGTAGCGGCAAAGCGGCACGCCCCCTTGGCGGTGGCGATCCACCATTCGCCGAGATGGTCCTGAACGATGTTCTGGAACCATGTGTCGGGATGATCGGAAGGGAAGCGTGGTCTGACATCGACGAATCGTGAACCTTGCCAGACTTGGAACAGTCGATGATCGCGATCGGAGACTGTAATCAAATCACCTCGCAGCGACTGCGCCATGTAGCCGGCGCGATCGCGCGTGAGTCCCTCTGCTTCGGTGTAGGTCACAACGCCCTCGCGATTCCAGCGTGTCAGTCCTCGCGTTGCACTCCCGAGCCACAAGTTCCCGTGAGAGTCGGAAGCGATCGCTTGGAAATCTGCCGACATGATGCCGCTGGCCTTGGAGAGCGGCGGTCCGAAGCGCGGTCGCGGGGCTGCGATTTCCGTGAGCCGTTGCAAGCCAGTGTCCTTGGCCAGCAACAACTCGTCGGAGCCAGTGACAAAGATGCCGCTGATCCAATCGTGTACGCCGCTGTCGCGTGCTCCGAATCGCGATTCCAGCACCGGCTCACCGCCGCTTCCGGTCTTCAACCGCGCTAGCCGCGTCGCATCGGTGACCCAGACGTGACCATCGGGTGCGGCAGCGATGTGCTTGATCACCGGCTCCTTCAACTCATCAAACACGATCAGGCGCCCGGACCGTGCGCCGTCGCGATAGCAGTAAACGCCACTCGAAGTGCCGAACCAGAGTGACCCATCGGGATGCTTGGCGATCTGGAACACATAGCGTGGACGAAACTGATCGGTCGGGTCGATTACCATGCCGATATCGACAGCGGCACCAAGCCAGCGGGAACCTTCACGTCGAAAGCGGAACACGCCCTCGGTCGTGCCGGTCCAGACCTCGCCGTCGTGCGTTTGGATCATCGAGAAGACAACCGGCTGATCGTTGGCGGTCCAGCGTTCGCAGCCGTCACAAGTCACGGTTTCGAACTGTTGGCTCCCAGAGTTGGAAAGGTCGAGTCGCGCGATGCCGGTCCCTCCGAGCCACAACTCACCATCGTCGGTTTCGAGCAGCGAATAGATCGTGTCGTTGGGCATCACGCGCGACGTGTCGAGTGGCTCGACATTGCGCCCATCGAAGCGCGCCAGCCCGCCGGAAGTACCGATCCAAAGAAACCCTGCGTGATCGACCATCAGCGTACGGATCGTATCGCTGGGCAATCCGTCCGCGACGCTGTACTGCGTTAGCGCTAGTCGCTCTGCGAAGACCGGCAGCGATGCGGCGCACATCAACAGTGCGGGGAGCCATGAACGAGACATCTGCGAACTATCGCATGGCTCCCGCGCTGTAAGGGCTAGGGGCATCGGCCGGGTGAGGCCTCGATCATTGGGTCGCGCGGCCAGCTCACGGCTGAGTCTTGGTCGTCGTAGCTGCCGGCCGAGACACATCCGCGTGGACGAACCAGAAAATAGAGCGCGTCACCGGGCGATGGCTGATCGGGGTTGGCCATCGTGGTCGATGAGACGCGCCCCAGACAGGTGGTCGTGGATTGCGCGAAGTCTCCTCCGGTCGCAAGTAGCGCTGCGACGCTCCCCTTTACCGCGTCGTAGCCATAGGCGTCCGAGAGTGGCGTCCATGACAACTGCGAGGCGTCGACGGTCAAGTCGGGATATCCAGCGGGACTGTTTCCCGAATCGAGCACGTTGAACGAGATCACCGGCGAGACAGCGAATTCCGTAGAGCAGCGAAGGCTAGAAACGACCTGCCAGAGGTGATTGCCGGCAGGAAGCGTCACGGTGCATGAGTGCGCCGAGATGCCGTAGCAGGGGAAGTAGTAGCTCCCGTCGAGGATTACCTGGAACTGCGAAGCATCGGACTGCCATTGCAACGTTACCTGTGGGCCACAAACGGTCTGCCCTTGGGCCGGCGAGAGGTTTGTGGGAACGGACGGTGATGAGCAGTAGCGCGAGACCGAGATGTCGTATGACTTGTGCGTGGCGTATCCGCCGAACTCGCTTACTCCGACGCGCACCGTGTCCGTGCGATCGCTGCGCCACTCGAGTCGAGAGGCGCGGACGAAGGGTGGTCCGGCGCCATCGTCGTCGGACTTGATGTTGACCGCGCAGTCATTGCCGAATAGATCGAGCAGCGTGTCGCCGCTGTAGCCGAGGTCGTCGGTTCGCCAGACGTAGGTCCAATCTGCCTCGACGAAGGTAGAAACCCAGTCCACATCGGTGCAGTGCTCATGGGTCGAGGTGACATTCAGCGGGTTAGCCTTGGCTGCGAGGCATGAATCATCGTTCTCGAAAGCATCCTCCAGGCAGGTATTACACGAATCGATCGTCGCCTGGTGCAAGCAGTTGTCGCGACTGCGTTTGATGCCATGGTCTCTCGTACTGTTCCAAAACGCGCAGAAGATTCCGTCGTTGACACTCCAGACAGTGTCCCAAATCGGGTAGACCGAGTCGGTGTAGAAGTCGTTGGAAGGCTCGTTGTTGGAGTCGATGATGTCCCATATGGCGGCAGCAACGTTCCCCTCAACCCGATCGCCCGAAGAGAACCCGCTACGCGTTTCGAGGTTGACCGACCAGCCGTCGGAGTCCCAGTAGACAGGATTGTTGGTCACTGCTGCCGAGACCCAGTCGGCCCAGCCCTCTGTCCAGGCGCAGAAGATCCCGCTGACACCATCGATAAGGTGCGGGCTGGGGCAGTCGTTGAGCGGCCAGTTGCCTTCGTAGGCGGTGTTCATGACGTTGTGACCTGCCTCATGCGCGACGATGTGCCGTGAGAGCGGGTCATTGTTGTCGAGGTGGATGTGGCCTCCGGTGTTGTAGCGCGTCGCTTCGGTGGAGCCGGGATACCACTCGGCCCAGATCGATCCGGCGTAGGAGTTGGGTACGCCGATGAAGTAGAAATAGCGCCAAGTGTCTTGAATCGTGTTGAAGGCCCAATACGCCGGCTCGTTGAGATCGCCGTCTGGGGTGTACCACGTGCCCATCGAGTAATTGCCATCGGGAACGTTCTGCGCCAGTCCTGTCTCTGTGTAGTAGAGCGTTCCTCCTGCGTTGGTGACGCGGAGCAGATCGCTGCCACCGGCGCGGTTGTAAGCGACTTCGGTGTAGATCTGAACGCTGAGTGAATGAGGGTTGCTGATAGCCCCGAACTGATAGTAGCCGTTGAAGTCGGTGTTTGTTCCCGCCAGTCTCGTCCCGAACGCGTCGAGCAGGTAGACACGCCGCTCGCGCTGTGGAATGAAGTTGTTGTTCTGGTCATACATGTACCAATAGCCGCTGACCGTGACGTTGCCGTCGGTGCCAGGCTGCCTTCCGGGCGATGCAGTCGGCACGTCGACACTCGCCACCGGTCCAGGTGCTGCGGCGGTATCGATCGTGCTGGTGGCCTGCGTTGCACGTTGTAAGCCGCGCGTTTGTCCGAAAGGTTCTCGCTGCCGCCATCCGGCTGAGAGCGAGCCATGCTCGTCGACCTGATAGAAGAACGAGAACTGATCGCCCCAAGAACCGGCGGCGCCGCGGTCGGCGTGCACGTTGATCTCGACGCGGTGATTGCCGGGCCCTTGCGGGACAACGCGAAAGTGAATCGGCAGCGATCGATTGGCCTCGAGTGCAATGGTCCTGTGCGAAGGCCCTGAGAGTTGGTCGAATGCATCGAGGCTCACGCGCAGTTCGGCGTCGATCGATTCGGGTGCAGCGACCGACCCCTCGATCTCGACGGCACCGTCCGGCGTTAGCCGCGCCTGCGCTTGGATCGTGAGCGGAGACTTGGGTGCATCGGCCAACGCAAGAGCAGGAGTTAGCAGAAACAGGAGCGCCAGGCTTCGGATCATCGGAACCTCCGGACGTAAGTGTCCGGGGTAGGCCCGAATTCGGGTATCACTCACGTGAGTAACGTCAAAGCCGAACGATCGCTGTATCGTTCTGGCCGATGGAAACCGTCCGTGTCGCCCTGGTCGAAGACCGGTCCGAGATTCGCGAGGCCCTCAGCGCGCTGCTGGGTAACGAGCCGGGGTTTTTGGTGTCGGGAAGTTTCGGCTCGATGGAGGACGCCTTGGCCGCGACGCTCCACCCGTCACCCGATGTGGCGCTGGTCGACTTGGGGCTGCCCGGAATGAACGGGATCGAAGGGATTCGCAAGCTCAAGGAACGCTACCCGCAATGCATGTCGGTGGTGCTCACCGTCTACCGCGACGATGACCGCATCTTCCACGCGCTCTGTGCCGGGGCGTGCGGCTATCTGCTGAAGAAGACCGCGCCAGATCGCTTGCTCGAAGGGATTCGCGAAGCGGCCGCCGGCGGCGCACCGATTTCGCCGGAGATTGCCTCGCGTGTGGTGTCGCTATTTCATCGCGTGCATCCACCGGCGCACGCCGACTACAACCTCACGCCGCACGAGCAGCGGCTGCTGCGCTTGCTGGTAGAGGGGCACAACTACAACTCCGCGGCGGAGCTGTTGGGGTGCTCGCGCCACACCGTGAACTCACACATGCGAAAGATCTACACCAAGCTGCAAGTGCATTCGAAGAGCGAGGCGGTGGCCAAGGCGCTGCGCGAACGCGTGGTGCATTGACGATGGATTGAGCGATCGGTCGGTTATCGCCGGCAAATGCGCGCAATCTCGAAAGGTAACGCGCCGCGACGAGTCCTGAGGCTGTGCCAGAGATCGATGGCGTAACCCCGTTGACAGGTAATTTTCAGGAGCGTACTGTCGCCCCGTCATCGGCGCTCGCACAACAACTCTGCGCACGATGAATCCGTGGGGGGACCATGGATCGGCAACGGTGCTCAATTGCCTCTCGACCTCGATCGCGCGACTCGCCGCGGTGGGGTTCGTGCACTACTGACGATGGGGCAAATCCTGAACAATGGGGAGGATTTTCCAATGAGCACGAAGACTCTGGCAGCGCTGTCTCTCTCTCTCTCTCTCTCTCTAGCCTAACCTTTGCTGGCTCCGATATCTCTGCCGCTTCCATTCAGCTGCAGGACTCGGGAAGCAACGTCACGGTCGTTATGAATGTTGGACTAGACACTGCGAACCTGAGTTCATTCGAATTTTCGGTGACTCTAAAGCAGCTAAGAAATGGTCAGTTGGTAACCACTCACCACAACGCGACACATACTGCCTCTGCGACGCAATTGTGCCCAGCGTGCTCGTCCACCTGCGCTAGTACGTGTGTCTATTCTTACGATGGGATCTTCAGCACCACCGGCCCCTGCTACAAGACCGATGATGGTTGCGGTGGAAGCTCGAAGCTCTGCGGTTGCGCGAATGTCTACAGTGGCGGTTTGTCAATAGCCAAAGTCGCGTTGCAAAGCGGAGATGTGCTCGAGATGACCGTGGCGCCTGGCACCGGGCTAACGGACTCGAACTCAAACAACAACACGATCACCACTACCTACTAACGAATCTGACGCTCGCCGTCGATGCGGTGGGGTATCGGCGGCGAGCTCCTGGTTGCGAGGTCAGGATGAAAAAGCCGTCGGAAACAATGAACCGCGAAACTCGCGATATCGACCGGGCTTTCCGCTTACGCTTAGCGCACCGGATCACCTCGATGCTAGTGATATACGCGACGATCCTGCTCGCTGCACAAGCGATTGGTGCCGGGCCGAGCGATGGCCAGAAGTACTCTGAGGTCGTGGATGTCCAGGTAGTTCGGCGCCCGTTCCGTGTTACGAACGAGAAGAACACGGCGACGCTGGGCGGGTTGAGTGCACAAGATTTCAGGGTGTACGTCGACGGTCGTCGGGTACTGCCAGCGACTCAGGGGGGATTTTCACTGCGTGAGGAACGCGCGACTACTGAGCAGCCGCTGGACGTCATTGTGCTTATCGACTTCCTCAACTTGGATATGAAGGCACGTGCGGCCGTTGCGGATGAGGTGGACAGGCTAGCTGAGCGCGCTCCCAGCGGAGTCTCACGTTTCAAGTTCTACGCGATGCTAGGTGGCTCAACCAGGCTGAACCGATACTTCACCAGAGATCGCGATGTACTCCACCGAGTTGCGGAGCAGATTCGCACTGCGGTTGTGGGATTAGGTGAGGCTCCCCGCGCCTCGCAGGTGATTCGAAGCCAGGTAGCTACGGAGATAGTTGGCGCACGGATGGCGAGCCTCTTCGTAGCGGATGGTGGCCTGGGCTGCATACATTTTGCGACCTTCACCGGGGTCGAGGACTCCGAGGCCCTCGCGCAAGGCGACGACTATGAGTTGAAATTTAGCTACCTGAGCTACGTCTATGACTGGCTTGAGTCTCGCGGTACGATGGCCGTGAAACAGGACGAGACAAAACGTCGCCGCGCTGCAAGATCTCTCGCGCAGCTCGACGCGTCTCTTGCCGTGGCGCAAGCCGTCACCGATCAACCCACCACGATGCTCTTCACGTCCGGAAGCCTCGACATCGCTCGCGACGAACGTTTCGATCGAGACGTCTCCGGCATCATGGCGCGGGTCGAGCAAGGAACGCAGCTCTTCATCGTCGATGTCGATGCACTCTGGCGCGGTGGCTCCGCATCGCAGGTGCTGGGCTCTTTGGCAAAATCCTCCGGCGGCGAGTATCTCCGTGCAGCGGACGGGTCGTTCGACGCGGTGCTCGATCGCTGCTCTTCACGTTACTGGATCGAGTGGCGGCCGGACCGCGAACTCCAGTCGAAGTCCGTGACGCTGGATGTAGGCATCGATACCACGCGCCGCCCCGATCTGTGGTCGGCCAAGGTGGTCGGCGCCGATCGTCTGCGACTATCGACAGAAACAGCACGTCGTACCGAGCGCCGCACGGCTGCACTGCTGAGTCCCGAAGACTTCGGCACCCTGCCGCTGAGGGTCGATGTTGCGTATCCAGACACTCAGGGTCCAAAAGCCGAGTACCCGATTCGAGTCCGATTCTCTTTGTCGGCGTTGGAGTGGTCTCCGAGCGAGGCCGACTCGGTGGAGGCGCGCTTCGCGATCGACTTGGTGGCCGGCGAGGGAACAGGGATGTCAGGGCCGACGCGGTGTGACCTGGGGGCGGATGGGCAGCGCGGATTCTCGATTCGCGTAGCATCCAAAGACGCGCTCCGCGCTGGTCAGTCGTTCGAGATGTTGGCGCACTGCGAGGGGCCGAGGATCGGCGGCATGAGCGCGCGCGCCGTGCTGGTCGACGAGAATGCTTCCAAGATTGCCGCGGGGCAGTCCTCGATGATTGTTCTAGAGCCAAAGGCTGGCGCGAAGCGAGTTCAAACGCCGCGCGTGTTCGCGAGCAGTGAACAGGACTTCGGCTTCAAGTCGGGGATGACCAGACCGGAACTCGGCGAAGGTAAGACGCGAGGGCGCGAAGTCGGCGCCAACGGATCGATCTTCAGCGATGAAGCGATGCGGCTCGAGTACCTGTTGTGTGATAGCGCTGTAAGGAGTGGGCCGCAGCGAATCGGGTACCGGGTGATGCGAACGGGTGAAGACCAGCGGCTGCCGGTGATGGCGCTGTCGGAAGCCGTCCGGCGACCCGGGGTGGAGCCCAAGAAGGGGCACTCCGGGTGCGCACGTCAAGAAGTGAGCCTCCCTGATTTTTCTTTGGAGCCCGGTAGGTACGAGTGGGAGATTGGCCCGATCTATCGGGCCGATCAGCCTCGGGCCAACGATGAGGTGTACGCATCGATTCCTTTCGAGATCGTTGCGCGCTAGCAGTCAGTGAATAACGCGGTTCCCGCGTCACGGACAGACCGTCGGTGTGCGCGGCACACCGCTGGAACTCGATCCGTACGTTCCCGGCCCGCAGGAATTGATGCCGCGCACCAGGTAGTAGAACGACGTCCCCAGCGCGGGCAACGTGGTATCGGTGCGGCTGGTGGCGGTGGTCGCCGACGCCAGGCAGGTCTCGGCTGGCTTACCACCCACTGGGAACTGCGATGTGACGCCGCGCATCAGGTCGTACACCGCGGCCGGTCCCGGCACGGGTGCCAGCGCGTTCCAGTTCAATGTGGTCTTGTCGGTTGCGAAGCGTAGGCCCGTGACATCAGGGGTCGTCGTCAGGAAGTCGAGCAGCACTGCGGTCGGCTTGTAGTTGACCTGCCAACAACCGACGGCGAGCGGTGGCACGTTGATGGTGCTGAAGGAACCGCTTTCCGACACGTACCGCATGATCGTGAAGCTGTTGGCAACGCTCGGCACGAACCCATTGGCGAGCGTGACGTTCAATGTCCCTGCCAACGATGCGATGCCGCTACCGGTGACATTGAGTTGATCGTAGTCGGTTCCCGCGACGAGCCCACCGATCTCGACATCGAACGATCCGGTCGATGACTGCGTGTAGTTTCCAGAAGTGCTCAAGAGCCCAAGCGGGAGGCCCGGTGCAACGTGCCCCGAGCTGTTGACGCTCGCCGTGGCGCTGCCGATGCCGGTGAAGGTTCCAGCCTGAATCGCGAGCGTCGTCGTCGAGGTCAACGTGCCGCCGTTGAGCGTGGTCGAGCCTGCGGTCTGTGTGAAGCCGGTTGGTGTGGCGGTGAAACTCAGCGTTCCCGACAACGCCTGCACCGTCCCGGAGTTCGTCATCGGGATCGAGACGGTGGTGGTTCCGGTTCCGATCGTCTTCTTGAAAATGCCGGCACCGTTGTTGTTGAACGAGGCGGTTCCTCCGAAGGGGTTGGAGATCGGCGCATCGCTCTGGCAGTCCCAAGTGCCGCTGTTGTTGACGACGGCTCCGGTACCGACGCGCAAACCACCGACTCCTGTCCATGTGGTTGAGCCGCCGACATTGAGCGTTCTGCTGCCGGTGACATCCTTGGCACCGCTTCCCGTCAGCGACATCCCGCCGTTGGCATTGACGATTCCGGCCGCCGTGATCGTACCAGCCGTCCAACTGTAGAGTCCTGTAGTCGTGAACGTGGCCGCGCCTTGGACTGTTCCGCCCGATTGCGTCAGCGTCGGAACGGTGAGCGGACTGTTGACACTGAGGATTCCGGAGAGCAACTCGACCAAACCGGAGAAACTGGTTCCGGCGTTGAGGTTGTGAGTGCCGACAGCGAACTGGACCTTCCCGCCCGACCCGCTGAAGCTACCGGTGTGGGTGCCATTGGGTTGGAGCGAGATGGTTCCAGTCTGCGCGAGCACGGTACCGGTGTTGTTGAATCCGGTGACGCTGCTGAACACGGTGGTGACTCCAGCGCCCGCAGACTTTTTGAATGTTCCCGAGTTGTTGAATGTCGCCGTGCCTCCAAACGGGTTCTGAATGTTGGAGTCGGTCTGGCAGTCCCAAGTCCCGGTGTTGTTGACGATGGCGCCGGTACCGATCCGCACCGCCTGCGATCCGCTCCATGTCGCGGTTGCTGGGTTGTTCAACGTCCGGCCGCCTGTGATGTCGACGACGCCGCTGCTGATCGCGATTCCGCCGTTGGCGTTGGTGATACCGGCGGCCGCCATCGCTCCTCCCGTCCAGGTGTAGAGGCCGGTCGTGGTGAACGTTGCCGTGCCCTGCAATGTTCCACCCGATTGCGCGAACGTCGGCGCCGTCAAGGCGCTGTTGACGTTGAGCGTTCCTGACACGAGTTCGATGTTGCCGGCGAAACTCGTGCCGGCATTCAGATCGTGAACGCTGGTCGAGAACTGCACTTTTCCGCCCGAGCCGTTGAAGGCGCCGCTGTGCGTACCCGCGGCGAGCAGATTGAGCGTCCCGGACTGTGCCAGCACGCTGCC
>CAZAHQ010000003.1:12019-26343 GCA_964484415.1 uncultured Acidobacteriota bacterium
CGGCGGATTTCTTGAATGTCCCGGAGTTATTGAATGTCGCGGTACCCCCGAACGGGTTCTGCAAGTTGGTGTCGTTTTGACAGTCCCATGTGCCGGTGTTGTTGATCACCGAACCGCTGCCGATGCGAACGACAGCGTTGACACTCATGGTTGCGGTCGCGGGGTTGTTGAGTGTTCTGCCGCCGCTAATGTCGACCGTCCCGCCGTTCATCGCCAGGCCACCGTTCACGTTGGTGATACCGGCAGCCGTCATCGTGCCGGCCGTCCAGGTGTACAAGCCGGTCGTGGTGAACGCTGCCGTGCCCTGCAGTGTTCCGCCGGATTGGGTGAACGCCACCACGGTCAGTGGGCTATTGACGCTGAGCGCTCCCGAGACGAGTTCGATGTTGCCGGTGAAACTCGTGCCCGCATTCAAATTGTGCACGCTGGTCGAGAACTGAACCTGTCCGCCCGACCCGTTGAACGCTCCAGTGTGCGTACCCGCGGCGAGCAGATTGAGCGTCCCGGACTGTGCCAGCACGCTGCCGGTGTTGTGGAACGCGGTGAGGCTGTTGAAGATCGTCGTGGTGCCTGTGCCGGCGGATTTCTTGAATGTCCCGGAGTTATTGAATGTCGCGGTACCCCCGAACGGATTCTGAATATTGGAATCGGTCTGGCAGTCCCATGTCCCGCTGTTGTTGATCACCGAACCGCTGCCGACGCGGACCACCCCAGTTCCCGACCAGGTAACGGTAGAGGCTGTGTTGAGCGTCCGAGATGACGTGATGTCCTTCACCGAGCCACCGCTGAGGGACAGGGTTCCGTTGATCGTCGTCGTCCCTGCGCCGGTCAACGTTCCAGCCGACCAGTTGTAGGCGCCATTGATGGTCAGCACGCCGGCGCCTGTGATCGTTCCACCGCTTTGGGCCAACACACCGTTGCTACTCACCGAACTGGCGCCGCTCAGCGTGAGGGTATTCGCCGCGATCAAGAGCGTCTGTGTCCCTGTCGCAGCACCCAGCGTCAGCGAGGCGACGGTGGAACTGACATCCAACGTTACGGTGTACGTTCCTGCCAAGGTGATTTGCACGTCGTCGGACGTGGCGGGAGCGCCATTCGGTGTCCAGTTCGTTCCCACGCTCCAGTTGCCACCAGCGGCGTTGTTCCAAGACTTGATGACTGCTGGCGCCAACACCGCGTCGGAGAACTCCGATGTGTTGCCGAGCGGGTCGGTTGCCGTGGCAGTGACGAACGCGTGCGATCCCACGCCATTGGGGACGATTGCCTCGAAGTGTGCCGTGCCATCGCTGGCAGTCACCACATCGGTGGCGACGAGGATCTTCTCGCCTTGAACGGGGAGCGAGCGCGGGTCGAGTGGGTTGTGGTCGCCGCGATTGCCCGGGATCTCGCTCGCACGCGTGACGAAGAACTCCAAGCGATAGCGAGTACTCGGAGCGCTCTCGAGCGTCCCCTCGATGCGTGCACCGGGAGCCTCGTCGTCACTTGCTTCGGGCCAGTAAACGCGGGTCAAGAGCGGCCGATTCTGTTGCAGATTGGGCCCTGTATCACGATCGGCGCTATCGAGTGCGGCGCGACCCTCGAGCTCGATTCCGACCGCGAGGTTGGCGCGAATGCTGTTGCCGAGGATCGTGTTGCCGATCGAGCGATCGCCAGCAACCAGCACGCCCGAGGCTCCGCTTCCAGAGATCTCGTTGCGTGCCGCCGGCGCGAGGCCGCCGATGAGGTTGTCGAACGAATCGAGAACGAGCACACCATGTCCGCCATTTCCACCGTTTACGCCAGGCGTCAATGAGGCACCGATGAGATTTCCCGCGATCCAGTTTCGAGCCCCACCAACGACACGAACGCCGTCTCCTGCGAATCCATAGATCGCCAGCCCGCGAATGATGCTGTCGGAGCTGTTGATGATGAGTCCGTGCGCGCCGTCGGCTTGTGTCCCGTCCAACTCGATCATGGCGATCGCGTCGCTTCCGGTGACGCGTGTGTTTGGCGCTGAACCGGGCTGAGAGTAGCCATCGATCACGACCGACTCGGTGATCGGGGGAAGCGCGGAGGTCAGCCGGATCGAATGCGGTCCGGGCCCTGAAACCTGAAACACGATCTGATCGCGGCTCCCATCGCGATTCGGAGTCGCGTTGGCCGCCTCGATCGCACGCCGGAGCGAACCGGGACCATCGTCACCTGCCGTCGTCACTACAAAGATCGTTCCCTGATCGAAAACATGACCGGCTGCGTCCGCGCGTTCGAGTGCCGGTGCGAACGATGGAGTCGCCAGCGGAGCCTGATCGGTGAGTCCGATCGGTGGGCTCGCTGCGATGGCGATTGCCGAGCTCACGAGGGCTACGAGGAGACTCACGACGGCGGTGCTGATCGGGTTGGAAGGATGATCTGTTCTCATGACGGCTCCCCGTGTTTCGCTCAATGTCCGCGCTTGACACCGATCGAGGTGCCATTGGCGCGCCATGTCTGCGCTCGATTGACCAACAGAGATAAAGACGGGCGAGCCGGGAGAACGTCAGGCCGAGCGGGAGTGAGCGAGTCGAGCAGGCCGAGGGGTGACGGGGGCCGAGTTCAGGGGGCCTGACACCCTGCGGCCCACCTCGTCTAGATAGATGACGAACCCCTGCATGGGGCGGTGGGAGGTTTGCTACGCTGTGACGCGCACCCGGCCGGAAGCAGGCTATTGCTCGGGGGGCACCCGGGGACTGCTTGGACAAGCATGTTTTCATGAGCGCCTGTCGCGAGGGGGGCGACGCCATCGAGCAGGCGTTGCGCGAGCTCGATCGCTCGTTTTTCACTCTTCTGCAGCGCGATTGCTTGCGGACGATGCGCGATGCCGACCTGGCCCGCGATGTCGTGCAGGAGACCTTCATCAAGGTCTGGCAGCGTTGCGCCACGTTCCAAGGGGATTCCGAGTTGCTGCCGTGGATCAAGTCGATCCTGCGGCACAACGCCCTCGATCGACTGCGCAAGCCAAAGGTGGAGGTGCCGATGGAGTATGACGGCGCCGTCGCCGTAGAGGTCGATCGGAAGATCGCGGAGTTTGCAGCGCACTCCAGACCGCAACCTGAAGACGAGGCGCTGCGCCGTCAACTCGACGAGTGTTTCGCACGCTGTTGGAAGCAGTTCGAAACGGCGGCCCCGGCGCATGCAGCCGTCATGACCTGGATCGTCGAGGACGGACTGACGAACGATCAGATCTCCGAGTTGTTGGGGCGCACTCCGGGAGCGACGCGAGAGTTCATCTCGCAATGCCGCAAACGGGCGCGCGTGCATCTGGCGGAGTGGTACGAACTGGCCTTTGGTGTGAGGTAGACCAGCCATGACACACAGCGACGACCAGACTTGGTTCGATCTGCTTGCCGGGCGCGCGACGTCCGACAACGACCCGGTTGCTAGCAGCGAAGCGCGGCAGTTGCGTCAACGTTTGTTGGCGCGCGCGGAGCAACGGCCGGACTACGAGCCGACTCAGCACGATCGAGCACGCGAAGATCAGCTCATCGAGCGCGCGCGGTTTGCCGGTGTGTTGCCGCAACGCATGGTGCGCCGGTCGCCGAGACGCAACGCGCTCAATCTGCTCGCTGCCGCCGCCCTGATCTGTGTCGCGATCACCGCGGGATATCAGCTCCGAAATGCCCGGCCTCCAGAGGTCGTGAGGAGTGGATCTCCGGAGGTCGTGCGCTTGAGTGCAACGAACCCGTTGCAGCTCAAATACCAAATCATCGACGAGCTGCGACGTGTCGGGATTGCCGCCACGGGCTACGAGCTGTTGGGGCGGCAGGGAATCGACGCCGACCTCCCGCAGCCGATTGCCGACGACGTGCGCTCGGTGCTGCAGAAGTATCGCATCCCGCTTCCAGTCGACGGCGTGTTGCGAGTCGAGATCGAATCCGAAAGCGCGCCATGACCACGTGCCGCGCGTCGGCCGCCTTGCTCATAGTGCTGAGCCTGCTGGTCGCAATCCGGCCTGCCAAGGCTGTCGAGTTGCCCGAGATCTGCAAGACCGATCCGATCCCCGCCGACCTCACCACCCCACTCGCTGAACTGCGAACACAGGTCGAGAAGGCGATGGACACCGACCCGACACAAGCGGTCAAGCTGATGTGCGCGACGATCCCTCGCGTGGCGCGCGAGAAAGGGGAAGACTCGCTCGAGATTGCGTGGTGGGTCGGCTCCTTGGCCACACCGCTGATTGCCTACATGGACAAGAATGCCGAGGCGATGCCGCTGTTGGCGTTCGCGCGCCCGATTCTCGAGAAGCGGTTGGGCCCGAACGCCCCTGAAATCGCCGAGATCTATACCGCGTACGCCTGGGTCTATTTTCGGCAGGGACTCCTAGCCGAGTGCAACACCGCTTGGGAAAACGCACTGCGGATCCGCGAGATCGTCCCGGGTGAAAAAAAGATCGAGCTGCAAAAGACACTTGTCGGATTGGCCCAATCCCGCACAGCGCTCCGCGACTTCGCCGGCGCGCGCCGGTATCTCGATAGGGCCCAAGCGATTCTGGTCGAGAACAACGAGACGGTCAGCGACGCGGCAGCTGCGATTCAAAACGTGTTCACCAACGTGGCGCTGCGAGAGGAGGATTTTCCCAACGCCCGCGTGCATGCCGAGGAGCAGTTGCGAATCGAGTTGGCGCTGTCTCACGATGCCGCGCAACTGGTTACCGCCTACTCGATCCTCGGTCAAGTGCTCGAGCGCTTGGACGAGTTCGAGGAAAGCGAGAAGGTGCGTCGCGAGGCGGTGCGGCTCTCGGAGTCGGGTGAGGGAGGGTTACAACGACACCAGTTAGCAGCGCTGACGAATCTCGGGCGGTTGCTGAACGAACGCGGCCGGCCGCGCGAAGCGCTCGAGTTCGACAAGCGTGCGCTCACGCTGGCAGAGGCAACCCTCGGCCCCGAGGCGCCGCGCATGGTTGGTGTGCTGCAAAATCTGGCCGATGCGCATCGCGCCCTCGGCCAGTTGGCAACGGCGCTGCATCTCTACGAGCGCGCGAGCGCAATCGCGACACAGCATGCGAGCGACGTTGAACGCGGGTCGCTTGTCGCTCATCAGCGTGGCTACGGAAGTTTGCAGTTGAGCCTGGGCGATATCGTCGATGCCAAACATTCGCTCGAAGCGGCGCTTCAGACCGCGGGACAAGACCCGAAACTCTCGACCGAACGGGCTATGGTGTTGCTGGCGCTGGCGGCCGTGTCGGCGCGCACCGGCGACCAGCAGGGACGCGCCTTGCTCGAAGAGGCGTTGACGCTTTTCAGTGCGCGCCTTCCGGCCACACATCCAACGATCCTGCGGGTGGTCAACGAGCTGTGCGGCCTCGAAGCGGAGAACACGCCTTCCAATGCGCCGCATTGCGACGACATCTCGGCCCGCGTCGAACCATCGCGCGAGCTCGAGCCGGCACTGCGCCATGATGTCTACGCACATCTCAGCCGTTTGGCCGAGAATCGTGGCGATCGCGCGGGAGCTCGCGAGCGCGCGATCCAAGCGCTGGCCGCCGCCACGACGCTGGGTACGCCCGACCCACTGTGGCGTGCCCAGTTTCACCTGGCGCTCCTGCTTCACCAAGCGGACGAGCGCGCGCTGGCAGTGTTGTTCGGCAAGCAATCGATTTCACAGATCGAGCGTCTACGTGGCTACTTCGTGAATGAGGACCGCCGCCTCGATCGTCAGTTCTTGGCCGACAAGATCGACGTCTACCGCGCTGTTGCCGACTGGCTGATGGAAGACGGCCGGATCGACGAAGGCTTGGAAGTGCTGCGGCTATTGAAGTCGGAGGAGCTGTACGACTTTGTGCTGCGTGATGCCGCCTTCGGTTCCGACGAAGGCAAGGCGCTGTTGAGCGCGGACGAGCAAGCGCTGTGGAATCAGTATGTGGGTGCGTTGCAAAGCGACGACACCACCGGCGCAGAGATCGACCGGTTGAGCCGGCTCGCCGAGCAGGGCCGCATCAGCGTTACCGAGCGCGTGCGCTTGCAGCAACTGTTGGCGCAGAAAAGCGGCGATGAGGCGGCGAGGGTCGATCGAATTCGCAAGTTCTTGCAGAGCGGTCCGGGCGCTTCGAAACAGACCAGCGATGCAGCAGCGGGCCAAGTGCTGAGTACGCTGCCCACGCAGCGACTCCAGGAGGAGATCAAGCGGCTCGGCCCCGATACCGCTTTGGCCTACTTCCTCATGACCGACAACGGCTTGCGCGTGCTAGTTGCTACTCATTCATCGCAAGCGGTGATTCAGGTGCCGGTTTCGATCACCGAACTCAAGCGTGACATCGGACGGTTCCTCGACGGACTGAGCAAGCGGGAAGACGTGCTGGCGGCGTCCCAGTCGCTGTACGCCACGATCGCTCGTCCTGTGGACGAGGTGGCGCAACGCGCGGGGGTCAAACGACTGGTGCTGTGGCTGGATGGTGCGCTGCGCTACGTGCCGTTCGCCGCGCTGCACGACGGCGAGCGCTATCTAGTCGACAAGTACGCGATGACGCTGCAGGCCGCAGGAGACGTCGACGCGCCGATGACCTCGCTCGGAAAGCGCGAGCCGAGCGTCTGCGGGCTTGGCGTCACGCAGGCAGTTGCCGGTTACAACGCGCTTCCGGCCGTGGCCGACGAACTGTGCTCGATTGTTCGCGGCCCAATCGCAGGGCTCGAGGCAACCAGCAAGTCCTGCCCGGTGCCGCGAACCGGTACCGGCGCACTGCGCGGCGAAGGATTTGCCGATGCAGCGTTCACCGAGCGTCGCGTTCATTCGCTGTTGGATCAGCCGCACGAGTTCTCCGTGCTGCACTTGGGAACACACTTCAGCCTGCGGCCAGGCAACGCGTCGCGGTCGTATCTCCTGCTCGGTGACGGCGCCAAGCTCACGCTCGACAGCATCGGTGCGCTCGACTTCAGCGGCATCGAGTTGCTCACGCTGTCGGCCTGTCAGACCGGACTCGGTGGTGCTGTCGGTGATGATGGCCGCGAGGTCGAAGGGTTGAGCGCCGTCGTGCAGCGCCGCGGCGCTCGGCAAGTGGTTGCCAGCTTGTGGCAGGTGGAGGATGCGAGTACGGCAAAACTGATGCGCACGATGTACGACGCGCTGGCATCACGACGATCTGATGCACCACGAGCCTTACAGCGTGCGCAGTTGGCGCTTCGGGCGGTGAACCAGGGCGGTCACCACCCTTATGAACATCCGTACTACTGGGCCGGCTTCGTCATTTCGGGGACGGCCCCGTAACGACGAAACCGACCGCGCTAGGCTCGCACCGGAGCACCGATCGATGCCGTTTCGCCGACGAACTCTTTGAAGGTCGCTTCGGCGATCTTGATGTTTTTCGATCCGCGCCACCACAGGCCGAAACCGAGGGCGGCCATCGGCAAGCCGATCACGGCAAGGATGATCGTGAGCGAGACCAACAGGCCGACCACCATCCACAGCATTCCCATGATCCGCATCACCTTGGACATGGCGATCATTTCTTGCTTGCGCGCATAGAGCACATCGCGGTCCTTCGAACCGGTGGCGCGCAGCGTGCCCAACATCTGTTGCTTATCGATGACGAGGACTGGGGTCATGGTCTCGGGCTCCTGTTGGTCGGGGGCGATGTCTCGCCCGGTTCGGGTTCGTCATTAAAGACGAGGGGAGCAGGAGATTGTCAGGAGTGACGTTGGGGGGAGGGGCGATCGACTCGAGGTGGAGGCCTGCTTGGCGGGAAGGGGGGCCAAGAAAAAGGGCGACGTTGCCGTCGCCCGTCGTTCAATCCTGGACCAGGTTTCCTTTTCCAATCGCCGGTACGCGTGACGCGGTTGATTTCGAGTTTCAGCGCCCCGTCTTCGGCGGCGGCTTCGGCAGTTTCTTGCACTCCTCCGCGCGCGGATTCTGCTTGCAGTAGTCCTCGAGGTCCTTCTGCACGCGACGGCGGTATTCCTCTTGAGCCCGGCGCGCCTCGGCCTTCGCTTCATCGGCCGCGCGGGCTTGCTGATCTTCGTTCGACTTGTACTTCTTGGCGTTGTCGAGGTTAGCGCGCACGCTGGCGTCGTCGACGATCGAAAGCGATTTGGTGAAGTCGGCGATGGCGTTATCCCAATCGTGCTGACGGTAGTAGACGATTCCGCGCAGCGCGTAGCCGGTCGACACCTCCGGGGAGCATTTGATCATCGCGGACGACCACTGCAGCACCTTGTCGTCTTGTTTGGCGTTGACGTAGGCACGTGCGAGCGGCTCGGCGATATCGCAGCTGTCGGTGCCTGGTTCTTGGGCGAGTCGCTCGTACAGCGGCAGCGCTTCGTCGAACAGTCCTTTCTTGGCCAGCTCCGCCGCAATCGCTTTCTTGGCTTCCAGATCGGGAGCGGATTTCAAGAACTCAGGGATGAACTCTTTGCGGGCATCATCGGAAGCCGACCGCAGCCACATCCTCCCAACATCGAGCCAGTCCCTCGACGATTTCTGCGCCAGCTTCGCGGAGGTTTCCTTGGCGCACTCGGTGTTGTCCGCCTTCAGACAGGCGAGGAGCAGGTTGAGTGCGATCGGTTGATACGTGTCCGGCTCACCACCGCGACATGCATCGACGGCCTTTGGATACTCTTGCAACGCGATGTGTGCGTAGCAGCGGAAGCGACTCTCGATCGCGGTCTCGACCGCCGTTCGGCCGCCCTCAATTTGGTCGAGCTGCTGAACGACATCGACCCACTTGCCGAGTGCTAGCAGGGTTTCGGCGTAAGGCAGGCAGTCCTCGGCGGCTCGTCCCGGCTCGCAGAGGTCGCGTCGGAGTGGCTCCGCCTTGTCGTACTGTTGCAGCTTCATGTAGCAAAGCGCCAGGTTCTTCTGCGTGACGGGCTCCGACACGTTGAGCACGCGCGCAGCTTCCCACTCGGCAGCCGCCTCTGCGTACTTGCCAGCCGCGTAGAACACCTTCCCTTGATCGAAGTGAGCGCGGAACTCCTGCATCTTGTCCGCAGCGAACGTGAACCCTGAACCGAGTGCCAAGACCAACATGGCCGATCGGAAGACGTTCAATGGCCTGCCTCCATCATTCGAGCCAGTCGGCGGAATCCCCTGGGCGACCGCCCGGCCACCCCGCGCTGACCCTTCGATGCGCCGGAGTTTGCCCGCCCCTCCCTCCCCGCGCTAGCCCCTCCCGCTTCCCCCGCCCAAATCCCCCCGCAATCCGAAGCCCAATCCGGGGACGGTCTACCTAAAGCAGAGTTAGTCGGGCCGCCCCCCAGCTCAGTCAGATGCCGGTCTTGGGCCGGTATCTGAAGCGGAGCCGCGCGACTAACTCCGCTTTAGGTGAAACGTCCCCGAATTTCGACGTAGGCTTCGGGCCTGCGAGGGGCCGATGAGGGTAGGGAATCAACTGCTGCTGGCCACCGCGCTCGTCACGCTTGTGGGGGGAAGCGGTGGCTTGGCTGCGGAAGGGGCGCCGAGACCGGAGTGCCTGTCGTTCGTGTTGCGCGAGTTGCAACCGGGCCAGCGGTTTCAGGATGTACGCAAGCGACTCGGGTCGAAGTGGGATTCACTCCGCACGGCACCGAGCGATCAAGGAACCGAAGCGAGCGTCACCTATTTGAATAGCCCTCAATCAACAACCGTCGTGTTCGATAGAAATCCAGCCAACGAATCGACCGCCAAGGTGATTGCGGTCCAACACTGCACGGCAACTCCGGCTGACAGCGCGACGAGTCCACTGTCGGGGTTGGAGGCGCGCTGGGGTGCGCCGATCGCTGGGCGCGAGTTCCTGCCAGAGAATCTGCGAGACGGATCGGCGGTTTGGCAGAACGCGAATTGTGGTCTGGAACTGGTCGCCTATCGCAGACCGCCAGAGTGGTGGGAACAGACCGATCAAGCGCTCTGTGTCGAGCTTCACGCGCTGCGAGAGAGTCCGAAAGTTGCGAGCGCGATCGATGTCGCAGCCCCCGCGGCCCCCGATGTTCCTGCTGCAGATGCGCCGGTCATTGTTTCGACGCCGCCGGAGTCGAGCGATCCGTCGGCGGTCGAAACCAACCCCGACGCACCGATGGTGCCGCCACGCCCGACCGCCACACCCGCGCGTTTGGTGGTTAGGGTGAGCCCGGTCTATCCCGAAACCGGCCGGCATTCGAATGTCCCTGCGCGTGTCGTGGTCGAGGTTACGGTCACGACACAGGGCGCGACAGAGAAAGCCTCGATCATCGAGTCGACCGCACCGGATGAAGGGTTCGAGCAGTCCGCACTCGCCGCGATCGAGAAATGGCGCTACCAGCCGGCAACACAAAACGGCCAGCCGGTCGAGCAGCGCATCCGCATCGTGATCAACTTCAGGTGAGTTGCTTGCAGGCCCTGCTATCCTGCGGCAGTTTCGACCAAGCGCATTCAGATCGAGGGTCAGGAATGTCAGAGGAAACGGCGTATGTCGACATCAGTCCACAGACACTGAAGGAGTGGCTCGACCGCGGCGACGTTTATCTTGTCGATGTACGTCCACCAGGCATGTACGAAGCCGAACATATCGCGCAGGCGCGGCCGATACCGGTAGCGCGATTGACGATGGCCGAGCTTGACCCACACGACGGAAAGAAACTCGTGATGCAGTGCCAGATCGGGGTGGCATCGGTGCGCGCCTGTCATCAACTGCGTGCGCAAGGCTGGCAAGGGGAGCTGTTCAACTTGGCGGGCGGAATCACCGCCTGGAAGACGGTCGGCCTTCCGACCGAAAGCGATGCGCGTGAGGGGGGTGGCGCGCGATCGTTCCTCTCCAAACTGATGGGCGGCCGCGACGACAGCCGTTAGGCCACAACCATGAGCACTCGTGTTGTTTTGGCCGGCGCTGGTCACGCGCACCTCGAACTACTGCGACGTTGCGGGCTGCAGCCTTCGTCAGCCGTCGATGTCACGGTGATCTCCCCTGGAACGACGCACGTCTACTCCGGCATGGTGCCCGGTTACCTCGCAGGGATTTACTCGTTCGACGATGTCAGCGTTTCGATCGAAGCGATCTGCCGCCATGCCCGCGCACGTTTTGTCTCCGACCGCGTCACCAACATCGATCGCTCGCGACGCGTGCTCGTCACCGCGTCAGGAGTCGAAGTCCCGTACGATCTGCTGTCGATCAACTTCGGCTCGCGCGCCCTCGGCGCGATGCAGGACGACGTGCGTCAGCACGCGATGGTGGCCAAGCCGTTCGATCGCGTGCAGCAGATCCGCGACAAGCTGGAATCGCTCGCGATGGCGCAAGCGACGCAGTCGGTATCGATCTGGGTAGTCGGGGGCGGTGCTGCAGGCGTGGAACTTGCGTTCGCCGCAGCGACGGCAATGAAACGACACGCCGGTAACGGCACCGTTGCGCTTGTCGAATCCGGCGATCGCCTGCTGCGCGGCTATGAACCACGGATCCAACAACTCGCACACCACACGCTGCAAGAGCGGGGCGTTGTCATCCAACTCCACACGCACGTCGCGGCGCTCGCTGAGCAGCGCATCGGTTTCAGCGACGGCACGATTCGCCCAGCCGACCTGGTGCTGTGGATCACAGGAGCCGAGCCCTCGGTCTCGTTGAGATCGTCCGGGCTTGCGCTCGATGACCGAGGCTTCGTTCTCGTCCGCGACACGCTGCAATCGGTGAACGATGAGCGCGTCTTCGCCGTTGGCGATTCGGCCACGTTGCAGCACGCCCCCCAGACCCCAAAGGCCGGCGTCTACGCGGTGCGGCAAGCGCCGGTGCTGTGGAACAACCTGGTGGCCGCTTCGAGCGCGGCTCGCGCGATGCAGCGGTACGTTCCGCAGAGTAGCTACCTCTCACTGCTCAACTGCTGCGACGGAACGGCCTTGTTGCGATACAAGCTCTTGCAGCTTCGCGCTGGGTGGGCCTGGTGGTTGAAGGACCGAATCGATCGCGGGTTCATGCGACGTTACCAATCGATCGCGTGATAGATCGGCCGAGCAGGAAGTGATGGCGCGGCCCGATCCGTTTGCGGCACCCCTGCCCCCAATCCCTCGCACTGTGAGTCGGGGATGCGTGATCCGTTGCGCTCGTCGTTACCGCGGCCCCGGCGGTGCCGCGGCGGGTGCGCGCTGCGCGACCGTATTGACGTGGCTCAAACGCCGCAACCGCGCGATTGCCTAAACTGCAGCTACCCGCTGAGGGCTCCGATGAGCACTCGCCTTGCGCAGTCGCAACCGCAGTTGGCTGAACTGATCGCTGTACGCGTCTCGCATCGATATGGGGTTATCGGCCCTGCCGTTCCAGGCGGAACCATCGTCCATGGCGCACTCGATGCGCAGGCACGACCCCTTTGTCTCCCGCTCTCCAGATCCCCCCAACTCGAGATCGTCCAGGAGGAGCCATGACCACGCGCGTGATCGGAATTGGGCGACCGCTAGCCGGCGATGACGGTGTGGGAATCGCCGTGATCGACGCGTTGCGAGCGGACCCGCCGCGCGGTGTCGAGCTTCACACCGTGCACGACAACAACGACCTGGTGAGCCTCTTGATGGACACCGACCAAGCGGTCCTGATCGATGCCGCGGTGCAAGCCGGGATCCCCGGCACTGTGCGCATTCTCTCGACGGCGGACCTGGAAGCGGTACCGCTGAGCGATCTTCCGAGTCACGACTTGAGCGTGCCGCATGCGATCGAGTTGGCGCACCGGCTATCGCTCGACACGCCGGCGCCGAAGATCCTGATCGTGGCGATCGCGATTGGGCAGACGCTGCACTACCGGCACGAATTGAGTACCGCGATCCAGGCGGCGGTGCCGGTCGCTGTCGATACCGTGAGACACCTGGTCTAGAAACGAGGGACCTGTCGGCCGAAGGTGTTCGCGAAGGCCGGCCCGCTCAATCGGCCAGCCCCGCCAACTGACCTAGATCACGTGCAAGCGCTTTATCGGCCTTCCCGCGCTTTCTATCATCCTGCGGTTGGAGGTTGGTATCTGAAACGGATGACCGGATAGGCGCGCGCCGCGCCGCCGCGGCGCCCACGATGAGGAGCGTCGCATGCGAACGTCTCGAGATCCCTTCTTGATCGAACTGCAGCGGCGCGGCGTCTCGCGTCGCGACTTCCTCGGTTTCTGCAGCGTGATGGCCACCGTGCTCGCCCTCCCCAAGTCGGCGATCGCAGCGATCGCCGACTCGATCCAACACAAACAAAAGCCGACGCTCGTCTGGCTCGAGTTCCAAGACTGCTGCGGCAACACCGAGTCGTTCTTGCGCGCCGGACGCCCGACGGTGGCCGACATCGTGCTCGACACACTGTCGGTCGATTACCACGAAACGATCATGGCTGCGGCCGGGCACCAAGCGGAAGCGGCGCTGCGCGGTGCGGTCGAAGGGAAGAAGGGGCAGTACATCGTGGTGGTCGAAGGCTCGATCCCAACCGGAGCGGGCGGCGCGTACTGCACGATCGGCGGACGCTCGGCGCAGCAGATTGCGCGTGAGGTCTGCGGTGGTGCGGCGGCCACGATCGCGATCGGCACCTGCGCAGCATTTGGCGGCATTCCGGCTGCGTCCCCCAATCCAACCGGCGCGCTGAGTGTGGCGGACGCGGTGCCTGGTTTGAAGAATCTGATCAACCTGCCGGCCTGCCCTGCGAATGGCGAAAACCTCGCGGCGCTGGTGGTCCATTACTTGACGTTCGGTGCCTGGCCGACGCTCGATCATCTGCATCGGCCGATGTTCGCCTACGGCAAGACGATCCACGACAACTGCGAGCGACGCGCACACTTCGACGCCGGTCAGTACGTCGAGAACTGGGGCGACAGCGGTCATCGGGTCGGCTACTGCCTCTACAAGATGGGCTGCAAGGGGCCGGTCAGTTATCAGAACTGCCCCTCGATCGGTTGGAACTCGGGAACCAACTGGCCGATCGGTTGCGGTCATCCGTGCGTGGGGTGTGCCGAACCGAACTTCTGGGATCGCATGACGCCGTTTTATCGACATCTGCCGCCGATCCCAGGTTTCGGCATCCACACCGACATCGATCACATCGGACTGTGGGCGACGGGCGGCGTGGCGGCCGCATTTGCGGCGCACGGAATTTTCAAGACGGTCGAGTCGCGCGTACGCGAACGGCAGGCGCATCGCTTGCCTTCCGCGACTCCTCCGGGTAACTCGCCGGCCGCACCGCCGGAGCAGGGAGACCGGCCATGAGCCAGCACATCGTGATCGATCCGGTAACTCGGATCGAAGGTCATCTACGAATCGAAGCGGAGGTCGACGGCGGCCAGGTCAAGGATGCGTGGTCGAGCTGCACGATGTTCCGCGGCATCGAGATCATCTTGAAGGGGCGCGACCCGCGTGACGCGTGGGTCTTCACGCAGCGTATTTGCGGCGTCTGCACCACGGTGCACGCGATCGCCTCGATTCGCGCG
>CAZAHQ010000004.1:0-25300 GCA_964484415.1 uncultured Acidobacteriota bacterium
TCTCGCCGACGGGGATCTGGTTCTACCATGTCGTCGCCTACAACCGCCTCTGTCCGGCGGAAGGGCCGTGGTAACCCGCGGCGTCGGCTGACGATCAACACAGGCGCGCCCCGCGATGACGGCGGGGCGCGCTGATCACGTCACAGATCCGAGGTCCGCAGGGGCCGATCCAGCGAGACTGTTGGAGTTGCGCGCGAATGTTCGACGGGCCACCCGTTGGGCGGGCTGATCCGCGGGGAGCGTTCGCGCCTCATTCGCCGGACGCACACCCGCGCTGGGACGATCAGCCCCACGCGTCGCGAGTGTCGGGAGCACTCGCCGAATAGACCTAGATCAACCGTCGGTACTGGGGAGGCCTGCATTAGACTCCACAAGTCCGGGGAGCGTTTAGCTCACAACTCCAACCGTCGCTCCCTTGGGGGGCGTGTATGTCCAAGCAATGGCGTCGCCAGCTTCTCAATTTCCTCGTTGTCATCACCTTGGGAGCGCCGGCGATCGCGGCTGCGCCGAAACCAGATGTCGCGGAGCTGCTGAGAGCACCACACGTCTCGGGTGAGTTGATCATCCGATTCAAGACCGACGCACCGAAGCCAGCGCGCCTGTCGCTGATGCAGCGCTGGGGAGCGACCAGCGCGCAACACTTTCTTTCCGGCGCGGAGCACTGGATCCTCGGCAAGTCGACCGACCTCGAGCGAGCGTTGCGCGAGTTGCAGAGCAGCTCGCTGGTGGAGTACGCCGAACCCAACTATCGGCGCAGCATCGAACTGGAGCCCAACGACCCGTTCTACTCGAACCTATATGGGCTGAAGAACACGGGACAAACCGGTGGCGTGGCCGACGCCGACATCGATGCCGAGTTCGCATGGGATATCACGACTGGCGACCACGCCGTGCTGATCGCGGTACTCGATACCGGGATCGACCGGACTCATCCCGATCTCGCAGCCAACATCTGGACCAATCCGCTGGAGATTCCTGGGAACGGAATCGACGACGACCTCAATGGGTACATTGACGACCTACACGGCTGGGACTTCGTCTACGGTGACAACGACCCTTCCGATTATCACAGCCATGGTACTCACGTGTCCGGGACGATCGGCGGTGTTGGAAACAACGGCATCGGTGTGGTGGGTGTCAACTGGAATGTCTCGTTGGTCGCCGTGAAGATTCTCAGTGACGACGGCTACGGCAGCGATGCGTCGATCATTCCCGGAATCGACTACGCGGCGCAGATCGGCGCGACCGCGATCAACGCCTCGTGGGGCGGCGGAGGTTTCTCCACCGCGATGATGGAGTCGATCCGACATGCGGGTGAGGCTGGTGTCTTGTTCATCGCCGCAGCGGGGAACTACAGCTCGAACAACGACACCTACCCGTTCTATCCGGCCACCTACGACGTACCTAACTTGCTCGCGGTGGCCGCGACCGACAATCGCGATGCGCTGGCGTGGTTCTCGAACTTCGGCGCGAGCAGCGTCGACCTCGGCGCCCCCGGAGTCGATACATACAGCTCACTTCCTGGTGCGACGTATGGCTACAAGAGCGGCACCTCGATGGCGACACCGCATGTCGTCGGCGTCGCCGCGCTGATCAAGTCACTGGCACCGGACATCACGATGGAAGGGTTGCGCAATCAGCTGTTGGAGACGGTCGACCAGATCCCGGCGCTTGCAGGGATCACCGTTACCGGAGGTCGACTGAACGCGTTCTCGGCGCTGGGGGTTCCCGATTCGGTTGCGCCCTCGCAGGTTCTCGATTTGACAGTCGACGAAGAAACCTCCAGCAGCATCGTGCTTACCTGGTCCGCGCCCGGCGGGAACGGCACCAGTGGCCGCGCTGGCGCCTATGAGCTTCGCTACTCGACGGCGCCGATCGACGACCTCAACTTCGAAGCGGCCAACCTCGCAGTGGGCACTCCGCGCCCGGCTTATTACGGCTCGACGGAAAGGTTCGAGGTCTCCGGGCTTGCGACGACGACCACCTACTACTTCGCGATCCGAAGCCGTGACGAATGGGGTAACAAGTCGGCGCCGAGCAATGTGGTCAACGGCACGACGCTCGGCCCACCGACGCTCGCCACAACTCCCGACTCGTTCGAGGTCACCGTCGCCTCCGGACAGTCGACGCAGCGCACACTCAGCGTGCAAAACGCAGGCATTGGAACCCTGGACTGGAGCGCCTCGATCCTGACGCCCGGCGTCATGGAGTCGACACCACAAGAGCCGCTCGATCTGGCCAAGGGGGAACCGGACCCGCGCAAAGGGCCTCCCGCGATTCAACGGCGTGGTGGGCCCGACGCCTTCGGCTATCGCTACATCGACAGCGACGACCCAACCGGCCCGGTCTTCGAGTGGACCGACATCAGCGCGACGGGTCAGAAGCTGCTCAGCCTGACGCAGGACGATGAAGTGTCCGAGCCGATCGAGATCGGTTTTCCGTTCCGGTTCTACGGCACCGATTTCGACAGCGTTCGCATCTCGACCAACGGCGCCCTCAGTTTCACGGGCAATAGCCTGGGGTACACCAATCAGCCGCTTCCAAGTCCCGCAGCCGCCGAATTCCTGGTCGCGCCGTTCTGGGATGACTTGCAGTTCGATGGCGTGGCCCGCGTCACGTACCAGTCAGACGGTCAGCAGTTCACCGTCCAGTACACGCAAGCGCGCGGCAGCGACGGAACGTCGGTCTACACGTTCCAGGTTTCACTCTATGCCGACGGCACGATCATGTTCCGCTACCTCACGCTAACCGGCCTGACGACCGGCGCCACGATCGGGATCCAGGACGGGAACCGAACGATTGCCTTGCCGATCGCGTTCAATACCACCTACGCACGCAATTCGTTCGCCGTGGAAATCACTGCTGCGAAGGCGTGGGTCACGGTGCAGCCCACCGCCGGGCGCAACGCGAGTGGTGAGGTGACGCAGGCGACGGTCACCTTCGACGCGCGTCAACTCGATGGCGGGACCTACGACAGTCAACTGCTCGTGGCCAGCAACGACCCGCTCCAGCCTCAGAAGTACCACGGGCTGCGGCTCAATGTGACGGGCGCACCCGATCTCCGTGTCCTGGGGCGCGAGCAACGCGTCACATCCGAGCGGTCCTATGTCTCATCAGGGGCGCAAACCGCGCACCAGTTGACGATCGATCCGGCCGTCACCGAAGGGGCGACGTTGGTACTGACCGCCTACGGCGACTATGGGAACGACACCGAGCACGCGACCGTCATCATGGAAGGCGAAGATCTCGGCTCGACGGCTGCGATGGGTTTGGATTGCACCCACGCGCAACGGACCTACCCGATCTCGAGCGCCCTGATACAACGAGTCGCCAGTGACGGCGTGGTCGATGTGCAGGTTGCGAACAGCCCGGCGGTCGATGCGTTTTGCTCCGAGAACAAGCACAAGCTGGAGCTCCTCTATCGCCTTCCGATCGATCGCCTCGAGTTCGGCAGCCACTATGTCGGTGCATCGCAACAGCTCTCGATCGAGCTCCGAAATGTCGGAACCGATCCGCTCGTGATCTCCTCGATCCAATCCAGCGTCGCCCAGTTCACCGCGTCGTCTGCGGCACTCACGCTCCTGCCAAGACATCATGCGCAACTCACGATCACCTTCCAGCCGAACCAAGCAGAATCGTACGAGGGCCGGTTACGGCTCGAGAGCAACGACCCCGATACGCCGATCATCGAGATCGACCTATCCGGCGCGGGGTTGTTACCGCCGGAGATTGCGGTCACCCCGCTGCAGTTCGCGTTCGATCTGCTGTCCGGGGTCACCGAAGCACGCGAGCTGCAGTTGGACAATAGCGGCGGCGCCGTTCTCTCCGCCACGCTGCTCGCCGTCCCGATGGAGAACGAGAGCGCTGCGACCTCGCATTTCGAAGGGTTGTCGCGCGGCGATATGGCAGCGACGCACAACGGTGTCACCGACCAACCCGAGTCGGCGCCGGCAGAGAGCCCGTTCGTTCCGGCGGATCGCGTGTTCACAAGATTGGCGAGTACGCCCAGCGTCCTGACCTGCCTGGTGGCCGACACGTCCACCCGGTCGATCTATGCGCAGGCGAATCAGTCGAGCAACTTCTACCGCTTCGATTCTGTGGCGGGCAGTTGGCAACAGCTTGGGGCAAGCCCGCTTTTCTCGGGAAACAACGGCGGCGCCACCTGGCTCAACGGGAAGATCTACACGAGCTACACCGAGAACGCGACATCGATCGGTGTGTATGACATCGCGGCCGGTAGCTGGACAACGATCACGCAGCCGCTCGGCACAGGCACCGCGAACATTACGAGTGATCGAGTGTCCAAACTATACCTCGCGGCCGACTGGAGTTTCCTCGAGTACGAGCCGATCGCCGGGACATGGCGTGCACTCGCAGCACCACCGTTCAGTTTCTCGCGCTGGGGAGCGCTGGTGTATCGAGACGGTGTGATCTACGGACTCCAGGGAAATAACGGGATTGGGTTTGCGAAGTACTCGGTAAGCGAGGACCGTTGGGATCGGCTCCCATCGGTTCCTGGTGGGACCACGTTGGGCGCCGCATTCGACGAGGGGAGCAACGAGTTGGTCGCGGTGGGGCCTTACTACGGAAGAAACTACTACGCGTACAGCGTGACCGAGAGTCAGTGGAGCGCATCGACCATCCCGTTCTTCTCAGTGCATGACGGTGGACTGGCGCATCTTCCAAATTCCGGCGTCTACTTTCTGCAGGGTGAAACCGGATCGGGATTCGCCTTCGTTCCGAGCCGGCTGACCTGGCTTTCGGTGTCACCGACGAGTGTGACGCTTCAGCCGCAACAGAGTTCGACTCACGAGGTCCGAGCTGATGCTTCAGGGCTTTTGGGTGGGCTCTACCAGGCAGCGATTCGTGTGGAGTCGAACGACCCAGACGAACCCTCGATCTCCGTTCCTGTCAGGCTGACCGTTACCGGTGTCCCCGACATCCGCCTGCTCGGAGAGCGAACTTCGAGTACATCGACGGCGACTTTCGCCACCACTCAGGCGACCACCAATCACAGGTTCAGCCTAGGGACTCAGGCGCCGGTGAGTGGAGAGTTGCTCCTCGATGCAACCGGCGATTACGGCGACTCCACGGAGTACGCGACGGTTTTTGTGGAGGGGGAACAGATCGGAACCGTCGGTCCCACCGGAACAGACTGCACCACGGCCAGCGGAGTGTTCCCACTGACGCCGGCGCTACTCGAGCGTGTAGCACAAGACGGGATCATCGACGTCTCGGTCGTGAATTCCGCCGAGGTCAACAGTTTTTGCGCGCCGAACCAGCACACGGTGTCGCTGCGCCTTCGCGGCCCCGGTTCGTCGGTCGAGTTTGGGTCGTTGTTTATCGGTGCGGAGAAGCGGGTCTACCTGGAGATCACGAATCGAGGAACGGACAGTTTGGGCGTCGATTCGATTGTGACCAGCGACGGCGCATTCACCGCGGAGTTGGCCGCCCCGTTCCGGTTGTCACCGGCTGAGAGCAAGCCGTTGCCGATTCGATTTGCCCCGACGATAGCAAGCCTGATCGAGGCGACACTCACCATCAGCAGCAACGATCCTGATAGCCCTCTGCTCGAGGTCGCGCTTTCCGGCACCGGCCTGGTCCCTCCTGTGATCGAGATCGACCCGCAATCGCTGTCGAGCGATCTGTACTCCGGTGACCACCAGGTGACGCCGCTTACCATCCGAAACACCGGGGGCAGTGAGTTGAGATTCGTAACGTCGATCGATTCGACGAGCGGTCCAACCGTCATCGATCGCAGCCCGGCGTTCACTCGTGCCGCCGTGCAGGATCTCGTGAAGGACGGGAGCTCGCCGCCGGCCGCGGTCGATCCGGCCGACATACACACGGTGATCGAACCCGACAACGCGGCGCCACCCAAGGCGGAGGCGCGCCGAGAGCAGCCGCTCGAACTGTGGTTGGCCAATTTCTCGAGTCGGTTCGACGAGGTGACATCGTTGATTCCCAACCGTTTCCTGTTTTCGGATGGAGACACGGGAAGCTCAATCGGCGACGGTGGGAACGACATGTATGACGGAGGGAACTACCTGCAAATCAGCTCGAGCTACTTGTCATACACATCAGGGCAGATCCTCGACCATCCCTCGTTGGGGCCTGGAGGGCGATACTTCACGCGAAAAGTCCCCGGAATGTTCGTCTTTGCCGCAGATCTCAACGGCGTTTCCGACTTTACGATCTCCGGTGATCTGGGCGCGGACGGCGGCGGAAGCGTCGATGGCTCTGTGCTGAGCCTGGTCGCGGGAGGGCAGCGCTACCGCGGCTTCGTCAAGCGCGTCTTCAACGCATACGATCCGTCGGTCAATCATCTGATCATCGTTCCCGAGTCCAGTGGGGTAACACACGAGTTCTCGACCTACACCAACAGTGACTATCACCGTGTCTTCGATCTCCACGGCACCCAGCGCATCTACTACCTGCTGATGGCGGGCGCGGGGGGTAGTTACATCGACGATGCGACGATGCTGGCGATCATGAAGCGGTTCATCGAACTCACGGCTCCAATCTGGCTGACCGTCGCACCGGAGTCAGGTTCCGTGGCGCCAGGCGAGTCAGCAACCGCGACCGTTTCCTTCGACGCCACCGGCCTTTTGGGAGGCGACTACGGCTCCACGATCGTGATTACTTCCAACGACCCGCTCCAGCCGACGGTGTCGGTACCGGTGTCGCTCCACGTCACCGGTGTTCCACATATCTCGGTACGCAACCCAGGATTGACAGTCTCGTCGACAAGGCGATTCGTGACGAGCAGAGCTTCGACTTCACATTCGTTTGCGGTCGAGCCGAGCTCGACACCACGTGCGGCCAGCCTCGACGTGGTTGTCGACGGTGACTTCGGTGACCAGATCGAAACCGCTACCGTTCTACTGGAAGGTCAAACAGTTGGGGCGCTAGGTGCCACTGGGTTTGATTGCACGGCGAGCACGCACACGATAGTTCTCGATCCACAAGCCGTCCTGGACGCCTCGCAGGACGGTTCGATCGACATCCGCGTGGACAATAGCGCTGCGGTCGACCCGAGCTGCTCGCTCAATCGGCACACGGTTGCACTGACACTCGACTCAGACCCGGCGCGACTCGACTTCGGCCGGATCTTGGTCGGCGCGCAGGTGACACGACAGCTTTCGATCGACAACACGGGAAGCGATCTGCTGCAGGTTTCCGCGATCGAATCAAGCGCGCCGGCGATCTCGGTCTCGATGAGCAGCGCCGAGATCGCGCCTGGGGAAAAGCGCCCACTGTCGTTGACCTTCACCGCCAGCGAGGCGGGCGTCATCGACGCTTCGGTTGTGTTCCACACCAACGACCCTCGCAACCCCGAGCTGTCATTCCCGGTTCGAGCCGAAGCGGTGCTGCCGCCACGCTTGGAATTCTCGCCGAGCAGCATTTCCGTCGACGTCCCAGCTCTCTCCAGTGCCGCGCGAACCCTCAGAGTCCACAACGCCGGCGACTCGGTGCTGCGCGTTGCCATCACGAGTTACAGCGCCGCGTCGAGTGATCAAACACCGCAATCAGCGCTCGCAACAGGGCCACCCTCCTATCGTCCTCTCGAGCCCGAAGACACCCTCGGAGAACCGCAGGCGCCGAGCCGGGAAGCACGCAGCGAGTCGGCCGTGCCTGCGGCCGGTGGGTCGTTCTACGACGGTTTCGAAGACGGAACTCTCGCTCCCTGGGCGCCGGGAACGTTCTCGGCCGTGGTCACCTCGGAGACCGCTGCCAGCGGCTCACGCTTTAGCGTCCGAATCGACGAAGGGAGCCGGCTGCCTTTGACGGGGCTGACACTCGGGCTCGAGCCGATGCAACCAGCCTATGTTGGATTCTGGGTTCGCACGTCGACGACCTCTGCGAACACCGCCTACTTCGTGCTGCGCGACACCGGTCTGCGCGAGCTGATCTTCTTCTTCGCCAAAGACACCGGACAGCTCTATGTCAACGGAGACGTTGGCGGCGACCAGTCGGTGTACTACCTACCGGACACCTGGTATCACATCGAGTTCAAGAGCATCGATTTCGGTGCCAAGCGCTTCGACTACTTCGTCGATGGGACGCTGATTCGCAGCAACATTCCATTCCGTAACGCCTCGTCTGCTACCGCATTCGAGCGGGTCGATCTGTACAACTTCGACCTGCGGAGTGCTTGGTGGGACGAGGTTGTGTTGGGTGACGGTCCACGGTCCGAGTGGCTGCAATTCGAGCCCAACCAACTCACGATTCCGCCTGGCCAGGCGGCCGACGTCGCGCTGATCCTCGACGCCACCAACCTGGATGAGGGTGACTTTGCCGGTGGTCTCACACTCGCCAGCAACGATCCTGCTAACCGTTCCGCGTTGGTTCCGATGTCGATGCATGTCATCGGCGTACCCGACATCCTCTTGCTCGGCAAGCGCGAGGAGCGACAGTCGTCAGCACCGCACTACGGGCGGTTCTGGTCGACGACGCACCGGTTCCCGTTCAGCGAACCACCGGCCGGAGATGTGGTGGTGAGTGTCTCGGTGAAGGGGGACTTCTCGGCTGCCGACGAGTACGCGACGGTCACGCTCGATGGCCTCGCCCTCGGTATCATCGGCCGGGCTGGGAGTGACTGCGACATGCTGACAGCCGACTTCTCGGTGAGTGCGGCAACGTTCGCGGCACTCGTATCCGACGGCGTGGCTGAGGTAACGATCGCCAACAGTGGCGCCGTCGATTCGTTCTGCGGTGACCCTCTCCATCTGGTGACTCTCCGCTACAACCGCCCGGCTTCCGAAATCGATTTCGGACGGCTCTTCACGGGAGGCGCGGTCAGCGTCGACCTGACGATCAGCAATCGCGGTGTGGAACCGCTTTCGGTCAGTTCGATCCAGACCGGCGCGAAAGCGGTATCGATCTCGCCCGAGTCGATGGTGATCCCGGCGCGTGGCCAGCAGAGAGTGCAACTGCGCTTTGCTCCGAGCACCGCAATAACACTGCAAGACACGCTCTTGGTGACGAGCAACGACCCCGATCAGCCGGAGATCAGCGTGTCGCTGGTCGGAGAAGGGGTGCCACCGCCACGGATTCACCTATCCAGCGACACGTTGCACGCGACCGTGTTACCTGACGATGTGATGTCGATCGCTGTCGATGTGTCGAATCAAGGTGGGAGTGGCTTGCTGTTCGATGCGCTGTCGCCGGTTGCGGTGGTCCCCCATACAGACAGTGCCGATCTCGATCGTGCGGCGACTCGCCAGCCGACGCGCGCCATCGACGATATGACAACGTCGACCGAATCGACGCCGCCCGTTCCGAGCGAGTTTGCGATGGCAAACGCCAAGGTGTTGTTGATCGAGGATCGTTACCCGTACTTCACCCGCTCCAACGAGGATGCGCTCGCCGCGCTCGGGATTGCCTATGATCGAATCCAATCGGTGAGCTTGGCATCGCAGGCTCTCACGAACTACCGCTTGGTGATTGTCGCTGGCGACCAAACGACGGCGTTCTATCAAACGATCGCCGCCTCGATGCCGAAACTCGAAGCCTGGGTCTCGAGAGGGGGGACGCTGCAGTTCCACGGCGAGAGTTGGGGCCTCGGCATGGGAGACCCCTCAGTCGTCACACTACCAGGAGGTGTGGTAACCCCGTTCGAATATGCCGACCAGAACTTGGTCAGTCTGACGGGGCATCGCTTCGTCATTGGGGTGCCGAATCAATTCACGAGCTACCCGGCCAGCACGGCCTTCGTCGCCGGCCACCCGTCGACGGCTGAGGTTGTCTGCGTCAACCAGTTCGGGTCACCGACACTTGTGTTCTATTCGTTCGGTGCGGGCGATGTCGTGGTGACGACTCAGACTCTCGAGCGCGCCTACGCCAGCTACTATCCGCAGCGACCGATTCTCGAGAACCTGATCAGCAGTAGCGCAGGAGGGGCCAACCATTGGCTGGCGTTCGAGCCGTCCCGCGCGCTCGTCCCGGCACTCTCGACACTCAGGGCGGCAGCAATGATCTCGGCTCTTGGGTTGGAACCGGATCGCTACGAGCAGTCGATCACCTTGTCGAGCAACGACCCGGTTCAACCTGAGAGGACGATTGCTGTTCAGCTCGATGTGGTGAGGTTGCTCGCCGAGGCCGGCGATCAGCAACGACTCGAATGCGAAGTGAACAACACGGCCGACACGATGCTGCAAGCGACCGCATCGCGGCACGTCGACGGCTTCGGTGCGATCCAGCGTTTCGAGTGGTCAGAGAACGGCGTGGTCCTCGCTCAAGGAGCGACCGCGCACGTACCGCTCGCGGTCGGCAGCCACGATCTGCAACTGGCAATCTTCGATGCCGCGGCCGATACGAACACCGACTCGCTTCGTGTCGAGGTCACAGATACCGTGCCTCCGACCGGCTCGTTCACCTATCCTTCGGCCAAGCAGTGCGTGAGGCAGGTGCCGGTCACCGCTTTGGACAACGCCACCGATGCCTGTACCGGTAGCGCTATTACCCGACGCTACGATCGCCCCGGTGGCGCCGTGTTCACCACCCACGGCGACCAGTCTGTCTCGATGACTGTCAGTGATAGTCATGGCAACGAGGGAGCACCGATCTCGCTCTCGTTTACGATCGATCTAATGGCACCGGTCACGAGCATCTTGTTCGACCCGAACCGCTGGACCTTCCCTCGCATGATCCCGTTCCAGCAGACGTTCTCGGCGCATGACACCGACGGGGCGAGCGGTGCCGTGGTCCGCGAACGAATTCTTGTCGATGGTTGCGTGTTCTACGACGGAAACTCGTACGGCGACAACGACGGACTTCTGCTCGACGAGACGCTGCCGGCCGCCGAGGACGAGCTCTGCCGCTTGAAACGGGTGTGTGGGCGCAAGGCCTGGTCCAACCCGGTGATCTCGGTGGAGGCGACCGACTGCGCGGGCAACGTCTCGATTGCGAAGAAGACGAAACCCGGCAGCTACAACGCGAACCGATGCCCGTAACCGAATCACCGTTTTCGTATTCAAACGGAGCGCCGCTCAGGCAGCGCTCCGCGAGATCTGCGCGAAATTGGTAACGATGCGATCCGTCCCCACGATCACGGATCGAACATCAGCACCTTGTAGCCATGAACTGTGTCTGGCAGCGGATGCGGTACCTCGGTCGCGTAGCCGATTGCCGTGAACACCAGAGTGCCCGGCGGGCCGACCGCCACGCGCGGTTGACGGCCTGTACCTGACACGTCATCCACCGGTACGAACGGCGCGGCGGTCATGCGTTGGCGATCGAGTTCGTAGGCGCCGACCCGCATGCGGGTGCCGTCCCAGCACTGTGCCACGGCGGTCGCGATGCCACGGGTGATATCCAGATCGGCGGGCGTGCGGCAGCGATTGCTGATCTGCGGTTGATTGCGCCACGACATCGGATCGAAGAAATCTCCGGTGGCCCACTCCAGTGAGAACACGCCGGCGTCGAGCATGTCGCCGAGTGCGGTGAGCACGGCAGTCCCTTCGTGCGATCGAAGTGTCGGGTGATGGCGTTTCGACTCGGTGCTCGACGTGAACATCAGCCGGTCGTTCTGTGGGGTGGCACTGCCGTCGCCGGCGATCACTCGCACCTTGTTCCTGGCGACCTCTTCGAACGCGACTGCCCACGAGGGGCCGCGATCGTCGGCGGCTAGACTCGGTCGCGTGAATGAGCCTCGGATCAGCGCCCCCGGAGCGCCGGCGATTTGGTGCACGAACCAGGCGGCACGCGGCTGGCTGAAATCGGCCCACAGCATTTCGATCTGCGGGGTGCTGGTCGCGCTCCGTGCGGTGTAGGCGATGCCTACCGAAAACTTGCTGAAGTCGCCGCGCACGTGCGGAACGATCCCGATCGATGGCGCCATGAATTGATCGTCGCCGACAGGGCTGGCACGTTGGCCGGTGAGGACCGCCAGATTGAATGACCGGGTGGGCCACGGGGCTACGACCCCTCCATCGTAGAGCGCCAGCCAGTCGCTGCCGCGCGCTTCGAACACGACGGCGACAAAAGCGCGCCCCTTGATCGCCGCGACACTCACCGCTTTGACGCGATTGGGATCGAGTCCGCTGCAATCCATTTCCAGGTTGGCGAGAAAACGCCAACTCGTCAGTTGCGTCACGCGATCGCGCGTCCCATACCGCACGCGGACCGTGCCGCACTGGAAATACTCCGAGTGCACCGCGTACGCGAGCACGATTCGACCGCTCGGATCGGACTCCATGTCGAGCGGGCCGATCAGATCGAGTGAGTCGGTTTGGTGTTGAATGGACTCGAATTGGTTGCCGAGATCGACATCGGGGTTGTCGGTGACTGTCTGAGCCAAGGCGAGCGATGAGGCCAGGGTGAACAGGGCAAGCAGCGGAATCCGGCAAAGGGTCATGGTCAACCTCCACCCGAATGACGCAGCAAAGGTCGTGATCCTCTCACTGCTGTCGAATGTTTCGCATCGACAGCCGTTGTCGGCGTCGCCGCTTCAGTCCAACGGCATCGGCCGTCACGACCGCGCAGACCGGCACGGCTCGCTCGAAAGGAGGTTTCTCGGTGCTCGCGCTCAGGCGCTGCCCCGCTTCAGCGCGACATCACCAACACGCGAATCGTCCCTGTGCCGGATTCTCGTGACTCCAGTGCTTTGGCCACGATCGTGCCCGGGAGGATCCCGGCCGGGGCGTGCATCGCGAAACCGGGAGTCGGGGACGCGACCAGCAGATCGTTGGCGGCGATCGGTCCGTACGAGGCGTCGACCTTGCACAGTACGATGGTGCCAGCGAGTGCGAGCGGGGCGCGTTCCGTCCAGCGCTGGTTAGCGGCGCCCGCGACAACGCCCATTACCGCCGCCTCGTTCGGCTGGTTCGCGCGCACGAGTCGACCAGGGCGGGCGGGTTGATTGCTGAGCAGGTCACCGGTCTCAACCGCTTCATCGATCTCAACCGGTACTGCGAACGCGGGCCAGGTGGGCTCAGCGTCCGCTGTCACACTCGTGACCTGCGGTTGGAGCCTGATCGGCGCCGGATTCGCTGGTGTGATCGAGGGTGAGGAACGTTCTGCAAGGACCGGTCGAGACGGTGGTCCGTGAGTTTTCTCGTAACTTGGATCGCCGGGAAGACTCGGCTTGATCTCGCCACGCGCCACGCGTTCCTCGAAATCGGCCTGATGTTCGGGGGTCAACGTGCGCTCCGTCATGGGTGGCTCGATCCCGGCCGCGTGATAGCCGATCGCTTCCTTCAACGCTGCTGACTGCGACATCGATCTGTCGCGCAAGCGGCGAAGCGATCCATCCATCGCCGTGAATCGGGTGAGCGGGGAGTAAGCGGCCAACTCCGGCGATTTGGCCAGTTGTTCTCGATGAGACTCGAGCGAAGGAATCGGCGATTCGACCCACTTGTCGGCCACGATGCTGACCGCCTCGAACCCGATGCGCAGCCCATTCACGCTGTAGTCGAAGTCGACGTCGGCACCGGGCGGGCCGATCACCACCAAACGCGTGGTCGATACCGATTCGACAGCCAAGGGGATCGCGGCGCCGCGCGGCGTGACTTGCGCGGTGAGACCGATATCGGGGTTGGTGACCCATTGAAACGACCCACTCAGCGAGATCTCAGCGCGCCCATCGACGAGTCGTGCCGAGCCCCGCGTGTAGACGCCTACCTCATCTCCCTCCAGTGACGCGTACTCGATCACCTTGTCCTTTTCATACGGGTGGTTCTGCACGAAGTTCTTGGTGCCGTTGGAGCTGATTCCTGAGCCGCCGCCACCGGCGAGGTTGGCGTAGGTGTCGTAGGAACCCCCAGCGGTATGTCGAAAGATCCCGCCCTGGTACGTTCCATGACCGAGTACACCGACGTCGCCATTGGCAAGTGCTGCCTGACCACTGTAGGTGTAATCCATCGCTAGCAGAGGTGCACTGCAGAAATCGCAGCCGCCATAAGTGCCTCGCGCCAAAACTCCTGTCTTCCCATAGGCGAGCTTCACAAAGCTATGTCCATCGACTGAGTTGCTGTCGAACTCACCGGCCCACAGGGTTGCTGAGCGCGCGTAGATCCCCAGGCCGTCGGCCGAGACCACCAGTCCATAGTCTTGCCCATAGATATCCGCACCGCGGTGCTCGAGGTACAGCCCGTTGTCGACGACCCGGCCGAGATACGCCGAGGAAGCCCCGGAGGATTCCTTGAAGAATCCGCCGTAGTTGTTTCCCTGAATGTACGCCCCGCCCCCATCGAGACCGAGATACGCAGAAGAGGTCAACGCGTTCGACTCGAAGTAACCGCCGAAGTTGGTGCCACGCGAGCGCACACCGTAGGTGGGGGTGCCGAGCGAGACTTCCGCATCGAATGATGTCGGCGTTCCATGGCGGAAGATTCCGGCGCTGTACGTGCCGTAACCGAACACACCGCTATCGCCGGCCGCGAGCCACGCTTCGCCTGTGTAGTTCGTGTCCTTGAACGAGCCCGCCATACCGCCGGGGTAGGTGCCGAAAGCGCGTAGACCATAGTCGTCCTTGCCGACCTCGCAGTGCCCGCTGCCGGTGGCGTCACCCGCGTACAACCCGCCATCGACACCGAGAGCGCGCACGCCGTAGCCGGTGCCGACCGCGCTCGCATCGAACACAGCAGTGCCGGCTTTGGTCTGTGTCGTCGACGAGGTATCCAGAAATGATGACGAGCTCTTGCCACCCAGGTTGGTGGCGTTCAGTGCGTAGGCGGAGGCCAGAAGTTGAGTGCGTGGCGAGAGCGTTTCCGTCCCGACCTGAATCGAGAGATAGACGCCGCTGTAATCGCGAAACAGCTCGACGAGCGAGGTGTAGATACCGGGCCCGGCGCCATCGGACATCGAGCCTGCGCCGAGCATCACGTTGAACAGGCCGCCGCTGACGGTTACCGGAGCACCGACAGCCGCGGTGTGGCGATCGATCAGAACTTCGTCGCCACCGACGGCGGCGGAGAAGAAGCGGAAGGTCATGTCGAAGCTTCCGGAGAGCGGCGCGTCGGTGTTGCTGCGCAACACACCCTGGTAGTTGACGAGTGTGGGAGGTGAGGCTGCGAACCCGCGCAACGCTATGAGGACCGAGGCCACGATGAGGGCGATGAAACGAAAGATCTTCGAGCGCACGGAAGCCTCCTGAGGGCGATGAGAGATTGACGATCCAGAGAGTGCTGTGCTCGCCCTGCGATCGGGAGCGCATGAACATGCGTTTGTATGGTGAAGGGCGTGTGCGATCGGTGGGGTTCGCCCATTTGTTGATCAGCGAGGCTTCGCGTGTCCTTTTGATTCCCATCCCTGCGCGGAAGAAACGCATGTTCATGCGCTCCCCCTGAAGCTGGCCTAGCGGCAGACTCTCGCTCGCCAACTGCCAATCAATACGCGGAGGTCCCTGTGCGCTCAAAGCTCGATCGTGCCGTCGCACTCGTCATTCTTTGGATTGCCGCGGGTGCGTATGGTTTCGCGGCCTCACCACCCACACTCGTCAACTATCAAGGAGTGCTGCGAAACAGCATCGACGCACCGCTGGCCGGGGCGTTCGACATGACATTCAGCTTGTGGGACGCCTCGACCGCAGGGAGTCAGATCGTCGTGGATGCCCACACCGGTGCGGGAAACGTGACCGTCTCGAATGGACTGTTCGATACCAAGATCGGTGGCGGCACCGTCAGTGACGGCAGTGGGCCGGGCACCTACACCTCGATCGAGCAAGTGTTTCGCGATTTCACGGTTGTCTACCTCGAGGTCAAGGTCGGCACCGAGACGCTCACCCCGCGCACGCAGATCGTCGCCGCGGCGTATGCGTTGAATGCCTCGAACCTTGGCGGCAAGAGTGCCGGATCGTTTCTCGACACGTCGGCGACCGCGCAAACCAAGTCGGGGTTGGTGACGTTCGATAGCGGCGCCACGTCAGGCGCCACCGGCGTGCGCGGTTTGGGGAACTACAACGGAGCCAGCGGCAGCGGCGGCTATTTCAAGGACGCCGCTCACGCCGGTGAAGCGTTTATCGGTCACGGCGACACCGGCATCGATAGTTACGGCAGCTACGCGGGCGGCATCTTTCGCAACGGTTCGCCGAGCGCCTACAACGAAGAGGTCTATCTCGGGTTTTCACAGGAAGGGATCTTGGCCAGCAGCCGCGTGATGGGTGGCGACTTTCGCGCGATCGGAGCTTCAGGATTGTGTCGCGCTGCGTATCAGAATCGGGGCGTTGAAGGCTACGGTTCGGAGTTTGGCGGCTACTTCTCGGGGCTGAGCACCGGCAACGCGTATCTCGGCCGCGGGGGTTATGGGATCCAGGCCTACGGCACGTACCCCAGTGGAATGGCGGGGCTGTTTCAAGATCCGAACTACACGGGCGAAGCGTGGTTGGCGAACGGCAACGTGGGTGTGTTCGGTTACGGCAACTACAGCGGTGGGATCTTTCGATACGGAACGCCGTCGAGCTACACGTCTGAAGTGTTGCTTGGAGTCGTCAATGAAGGGTCTCGCACGTATGGCTTTCAGAATGGTGGGGTCTTCACCAACTCTTACGGCAGCAACGCGACCACCGCGGCCGGCGGATCGGGTGTGACGGCATCCGGCAGCGCAGTAGGCGGTGATTTTCAGGACATCGAAGGGGTGGGGTTGTTCTATGCCGGGTGGGGCGGCGTTGGTGGGTATGGTGTCGGTACCTTCGACGAGAGCGGAGCCGGGGGGGTGTTCGAGGATCTGCATTACTCCGGGCGCACCGATCTGGGCGTCGGTGACACCGGGTTGGTGGCGCGAGGCACGTATCAAGGGGGCGAGTTTCTACTGACAGGCACCAGTTTCTTTTCCCGCCTGCCGTTCACCACGTGCCCAAGTCTCTTCTGCAACAACTACTCGATCTACGGCAACGGTGCGAAAGCGTTCGTTCAGAACCACCCGTTCAATCCAGATCAAGTTGTCGTTTATGCCTCGCTCGAGGGGGACGAAGCCGGCACGTATACGCGCGGTTCAGGTCAACTGGTCTCCGGTCGAGCGGTCGTCCGACTCGGTGCGAGTTTCGCGCTGGTCACGAATCCGGACGTCGGCTTGACGGTGCAACTGACACCGCACGGGGAACCGGTTGGGCTTGCGATCGAATCAGTCTCCACTTCGGAACTGGTGGTGCGTGGCCCGGCAGGCTCGAACGCAGCATTCGATTTCGTTGTGAACGGACTGCGCCTGGGAACCGAGTACTTCAAGGCGGTGCAAGCGAAGGAACTCGATGCGCCGCTGCCGGTCAGTGGCTGGAAGCCACCGAGCGCGCTCACGGAAGATGCTTTGGCCGACACCCCGTATCAGCGCTTTGCAACGATGCTCCCGATCGAGCGTCGCTCCCCCGCCGCGCTCGATGAGTCGAATGCAGCACGCCTGGTGGCACGGGTCGGTACGGGTCGTGCGTCGGAACCTCCGAAGGTGAGAAACGCGAGCGTCGACCTCAGTCGTCAGCGCGAGCAAATGGCGCAGGCTCGATCGAGCGCCGCGAGCTCCTCGGCGACGAACGCAAATGCTGCCCCCGACATCACCAGTGCTGCGTCCAGCTCGCAGGCGAAGGCAGCGGTGCCCGCTGAGTTCCCCGTGCTCTCGACACCGGTGGCGATCGCCGAGACCGTCGAAGCGGGAGAGTTGTTGGCGAGCGAGCCGACGCGACCGGGCGTGTACCTGCGCGCACGTCAGATTGCCGACGCGAATGTGGTTGGAATCGTTTTGGGAAACCCTGGCCAAGTGTGGGCCGGTCAAGCACCGCTCGCGTTGGCCGGAGCGATCGTTGCATGTCGTGTCGACGCGACTCGCGCTCCGATTGAACACGGCGATCTGTTGATCGCCTCCGACTTGCCTGGAACGGCGATGGCTGCCGACGCCGCCCCGAAGCTCGGCACCGTCGTCGGCAAGGCGTTGGAGTCGCTCACGAGCGGGACCGGCACGATTCGCGTGTTGGTGATGAGCCGGTGAGGAGGTTGTCGATGACGCGCGCGTGCTTGATCGCAACTCGAATCGCAGTGCCGACACTGCTCGCGGGCCTGTTGCTCGCCTCGCCTGGACATGCGCAATCCAGCGCCAGCTACAAGCTCAACGAGCAGGTGCTCAACGCCGGAGGGCACCCGTCGGCGGGAAGCGTGCTGAACTCGTCGTCGTTTCGAATCAAGCTCGACTCGATCGGCGAGGGTGTGGTGCAGACAGGGATGGGGAGTGCGTCGTTTCATGTCGACGCCGCGTTCGTGAGCGTCTACCCGCCGCCCTTGGAAGTGCTGGGATTGAGTTGGGTCAACAAGACGACACTGAGTTGGAATCCCGAGAAGTCGGTGGGTGAGTACGAGCTTTACCGCAACCTGATCAATACGCTGCCCGGCACATTCGGTAGTTGTTTTGCGAGCCACCTCACGTCCCGAACCGCTACCGAACCTTCGAATCCGCCGCTCGGGCAGGGTTGGTTTTATCTGGCAACGGCGCGCAACCGGCTGAATGAAGAGGGGACCAAGGGGAAAAGCTCCAACGGCAGCACGAGGCCCAACACGGCGCCGTGCCCTTGAGGCGAACTCACAACACCTCTCCCTGCCAATACCAGCGCCGTCGCGGGCGATCGTAGTAAACCCACAGCAAATCGCCGCGCTGTGTTTGCGCGAAGTGATACTCGCGATGAATCGGTCGCGCCCACCAGCCGCCCGCCACGACATATGGCCCCTCGAGTTTCTCGATCGGGCCTTGATCGCTGCTGCCGATGATCCAGCCGTCGTCGCGCAGGTTGTGAACGCGTGGTGGAAGCGCGTGCGCTTTGGGCAACATCCGACGCACCAACAACGGTGAGGTGGCGGCGCCGGATTTCATCGCTTCGGGCAGGTGATCGAGCGGTTCCCACAAGAAGGTCGCTTCGGGCAAGTGCCCATCGCGCAGCCGTGCGCGTGCTACCGCCGTGGTGCCCAACTCGGCGCGCACGCGCGCCAGGGCGCGATTGGCGGCATCGAGCGGTCGCGTGGGTGCAATTTCGGGAAGCTGCGCTTGCGTGTGAGGCGTGAGCGCCGTTTCCAGTGCGAGGCTCACCGCGGTGACGCGCTGTTTGGTGGGGGAGTGCGCGGTCGGCGCCAAGCGCAAGCGCAACAGGTCGAGCCACAACGACGCTTCGCGTGTCGGCGCGGCGGCGCGCACCGTTTCGTAGCGCATGCCGGTGGGATCGAGCCACAACGACAACTGCAAGGCAATCGCGGCATCGCCGCGCTGAGCGGCACGCAGCAACAGCGGGTCGAGCAGTTGCTTGATCCAAAACAGCAAGCGGGTGATGTCGTCGTCAGGCGCTTCGAGTTCGAGCCAGGCTTCGAGTGGATCGGGGGGCGCGGCCGCTTCGAGTGGACGCCACGCGGCGCCCGCGGCCAAACGATGCAGTGCGGCGACAGCGGGCTCGAAGCGTTCGGCCAAACCCGGGGCGGGGAGTTCGAGGAATTGCCCCAGCGTCTGTACGCCCAACTTGGCCAAGTCGTCGCGCAGTTGCGGGTCGAGCCCCAAGCGTGCGAGCGGCACGGCGTGCGCGGTAAACGATTCCTCTTCGGCGGTTCGAAACACGGCAATCGGTGAGGAGGCCGAGGCCCCTTTGGCGGCGGCATAGCTGCCATAACGGGTAAACCCTACCGCCACGCGCGCCACGAAGTTGGCTGCTGTCAGCGCATCGTGCAGCGCGCGGGCCCAAGCACTGGCCGACGTGAACAATGTCGACAAGCCGCCGGCATCGAGCCACAACACCCCCGGCTCGTCGACGCAGGGCTCGATGTCGGGCGAGAAGTTGCGCAGCAGTTGTGTGAGCTGCTCGGTTCCTTGCGCAATTTCTTGCGCGTCGACTTGACCCGCCATCAACTCGCGCGACAGCGACAACCCGGCTGCGAATCGCATGCCGGGAAGAATTGCCACGCGGCGCGCCGCTTCGTTGACCCACAGCAGCGTGCCTTGCGGTCCATCGCGATCGACAACCGCAGCGGGGCGTGTGCGCCACGTCGGCTCGCGGCGCACCAACAGTTGCAGCGGCAGCGCGGGAACATCAACGCAAGCCCAGCGGTCCAAGCTGCACCTCCGCGTACGACCAACCGGGTCCGCGTCGTTTGTCTTTGAGCGCGTGCGCCACACACAAAAACCGTCCATCGCCGGCGTCCTGGCGCTGTGCGCTGCAACGCAGCGAGATCAGCGAACCGAGCGACGGTTGTTCGGGGAGCGATGCGGTGAGAAACAACATCGCGGTGCCGTACTGCTGCGCCAACCCCGCCAACTTGGTGAGCAATGGCGGTGGTACCGCCACCGGGCGTGCGACGCGCGCCGCGGCTGTGGCCGGTGCCGGCGCAAGGTCGATGATCAACAAGCCAAACGCACCCGAGCGCGCCAAGTGTGTGGCGGCGCGCGCCGCGGCCGCGGCATCGGGTGCAGTGATCACCGGCAAGGCGGCCAAATCGACACCGCCGCTGGCGGCATCGGGGGGGTAGAACGAACTCCCGATGATGCCGACCCACGCCACCGGTTCGCGTCGTTGTTGTGCATCGCGCACTAAGGTGAAAGCCAACGACAAACGCGCGGCGGCGCCAATGCCCGACAGCTCGCTCAACCGCGTGCTGAATTGCGGCAAGCCCCACGCGGTTTCGCTCGAGCGCGGCAACGCAGCGCCGCGCAACACACGTGCCCGCGGACGCGTGCGCGTGGCCGGCGAGGCGGCCGCGGTTTGATCGTGCGCGACATCGTGCGCCGGTTCGTGCTCGGTAGCGTCCCACGCTTCGAGTGCGGTGCGAAACAACACCACGTGCCGGCCGCTCATGCGTTGGGTAGCAGCGGTGCCTGCCCCTCGAGATAACGGCGAACTTCCAATACCTTGCCGACAATTTTCAACGCGCTCGGCTTTGGAACCAATGGCGCGAAGTCGGGATGCGCCGCGTGCAAGGTAATTTTGTTGCCGCGTTGACGGAACGTTTTGATGGTCGCTTCGAAGTCGAACCCTTCGATGGCTGCCACCACGATGTCGCCATTCACGGCCGTTGGTTGACGGCGCACGATCACGATGTCGCCGTGGAAGATCCCGGCGCCGGTCATGCTTTCGCCGCGCACGCGCAAGGCAATGAGATTCTGCGCCGCGTGCGCGGTGTAACCAGGCATTGGGATGTACCCCTGAATGTCTTCGACTTCGGAGGTGAACAACCCGGCCTGCACCCGCCCCAACAGCGGCACCAAGGGGGGCGCACCAAACCCTTGCGCGCCGGTCTCGGCCACCGGGGCGTTGGCCAGCCGATAGCCGCGAGTTTCGCCCTCGCGCTTGGTGAGCAGGCCGTCGCGCACCAACTGCTCGAGCTGCGCGCGGGCCGACTCGAGCGAGCGAAAGCCGAATGCCTGTTGGACCTCGCGTAGGGCCGGGGAATGGCCGGCTAAAAGCTGTTCGCGCACCCAGCGATAGACTTTACGGCGCGTTTCTCCGGGGGGGCTGAAGGCCATCGGTTCCTCCGGCCCGGACTATACCAGAAAAGACTCTACTTTCGTCAATCTGAGAGAAGGGGGAGGGTTGACGGTTCTTGACCGATTACGTCGCAATCAATCTTCTCGCCAGATCAAGGCCGAATCGGACTGACCCTTTCGCCGCATCTACCTGATGGTCTTGCGACTTGTTTTGTCCCCAGTCGCAGATCGCCTTCGCCAGTAGCCAACGCGCCTGATAGCGATGGCACGCTGATGCGAGTCCAGCGCTCTCCATCTCCCCGCCGATCGCGTTCGGGAACATCTTCTTGAGGATCTCCCGGAACCTCGGTTCATCCACCAGCTTTTCCCCGGACAGGACCTCTCCAAAATGCACATTGGATCGCGCCTCCGCGACAACTCGCGCTTTCGCCAGCATCTGCGTATCGGGAAGGTAGGTTGGGCCTCGCTGAACGGTCTCATCCACGCCGATGCGAGCCGGTTCGTAGTCGGTCACACTTGTTGCAACGAGGATATCCCCGAGAGCCGACTTATCCTCCTTAAGGCCGAATGCGATCCCTAGCATCAGAAGGTACATTGGGCAAACGTCTCGAATTGCGTCCGCTACTACGAATTGTGCGCTGGATGGGCTACGCGATCCCATCTCAGTCCGAATGATCACGCAACCATCGAATCCGCCTCCGCGCACGGACCAGGCCGGGACCCGCTGGACATCCAGTCCTTCCAGTACACCTCCCCTCCTCCCGAGTTCATTCCGAAACTCGCTCCATTCAACATCTGTCGCCACGATGAACGCCAACAAGATCGTTGGTTTAGAGGAGATCTCTCGTGGCGAATGTAGTCGAGATAGTATCGAAGAAAGAAGATCACTCATCCTCTCGAAAGACGGCGGGCCGGGCTCGCGTGGCAGCGCATGTCTCCGGATCTGAGACACATACCAACTCCGAGTGCCTTCAGCATAGGCAAGGTCGGACTCCGGGTATATCGAAGTTCCACGACAGATAAACTCCCACCACAAACTCCTGAAAGCTGCGGCCTCGGGAGACTGACAAGACTGCGCCGCTGCTTCTACACCTTCAAGAATCCCCCGGAGATCCCGCATGTCCGTACCCGAACAACGCATCAATGTCCTCACGAGATAGTAGTCGAAGGAGAACGCGTGGGAGGCCAACCGATCGTACGCACTGAGCTGCGGAAGTCCTGTAAGGATGGTTCCACCAGTCTCCCGCATGTAGTGCCGAGTGTATTCGCTTGAGATTTCCCGCTTGATCAATCGAACGAGAAACCTGCCTTGCCCCAAAGCAGGTTCAAACAACGACCCCGTGACCGCTTGTGCGCCCCGCTTATCAAGCACTCTTGAAATCAACTCAGAGACTCCCTCTCGTTTCGACCAATCCGGGCGATCTCGTCCCGTTGCAACATTCCATAGGGCTACTGAGAGTGAATCAGTGGCCGAGCGCGTTGTGAGGCTGGCAGGATGAACTCCGCCGATGATTGAATGTGCCGAATCAGAGAAGTAGAAGGGATATCGAACTGCGTCATGGCGATAGAGCGCAAGCCTGCTTTCCAAAAATTCGTCTGCAGTCGGGTAGTTGCTCGCGGGGCGCAAAATTCCTATTCGAACCAAGTCCAATAGCAGTGTGCGGCCAGGCTCAAGAAGGTCTTCGCTCTCCCACAAATGCGAATAGCTGCAGGCCAAGTCTCCTGGTGAAAGGCAGAGCGACGCGAGTATTGCAGCGAAAGCCTGATCGCTACTCCAGTGCGCAGAGACTGACCGCCTCAACTCCCTATCAAGAAAATGCAAATAGACACAATTGCCGGCCCATTCCATCATTGTTCCTGGTCTGCCCCCGGTTGGTTGCGTTGCTGACCCGGGGGAGGGAAGAGTTCCCCCTGCTTGTTGGCGTCACTAAGCGGGTCGGGAACAGGTAGTGCGTCGCTCAACAGCGAAAGTAGCTCCTCCCGCGTCTTCTTTGATGCGTGCAGTTCGGGTTCAAACTTGACCTCTGAAACACGAATTGGTTTGATATCACGCGCCCGCGATCCGATGGTGAAGAAGCGGACCGGCTTCCGCAGACTACGAGCGCGGACGATCTCGTAAAGCACGCCATCGGACACGGGGCCGAACACCCACAGTTCGTCGCAGGTGGCTATAAGCTGATTGTTTCCTCTCCTCACTAGGTTACGGTCAACACGATCGTCCAGAAAGTACTCAAACACTCGAAACGGATTCACCGGGAGTACTTCCTGTCTAAGAGCGTACTCGCAGATGGCATCGCGACAGTAAAAGAACTGCTTTGACTGCGCTGTGAACACGACAGTCATTGGGTCACTAGGACTCTGCTTAACAAAGGCCGGGGGCCGCTCAGCAGCAGCGATGTACCGTGCAACCTGAGTTGCAGAGTAGTGGCCACTGACAATCGCGCTTGTTAGCCCCCGAAACCGCCCTGTACTGTCGCCAGCAACCCAGATGCCTTGCGAATTGACCTTGAGTGAATCAGTAATGTCGGGGTAGAAACCTACTCCCTCAAGACATGGGCCGTACACATTACAGGATTCGTGATCGACCATCGGTACAAGGGCACGCAGGTGATCCCGAAAACGGCGATCTAGTTCGGGTCCATACAACGCCTCGTCTTCAAGTAGGTACGAACTAAGAGCGAACCTCCGAGGGGCAGTTCTGCCTCGCAGTGTGTCGTAGATCTCTGCGAGCAGTGCTGGGGATTCCGGGAAGGAAGAGGTTCGCCAGTTGATTCCGATACTCGAAGACCCTGTCGGCTCTCCGTCTGCGCGTGCCGAGTAGGACCGGATGCCTTGCCACTCTGTCTCAACGACCTCACCATCTCGACAGGTACAGAACGTCCGCCACCCTTCGCTTGTACCGGCCACAGACTCGATTCTCTTGACATCAAACGACGGGTGATCGCGATACAGGAAACGAACGGACGGCTGTTCCACTCGTAAGCCGACCTCGAACCGCCTGAACACCATTGGGCAGTGGGGAGCGATGCGAGCGAAGTCCAACGGCCCGAAGCGTCCACCCGAGAAGATGATCGCCCTCGCGCCCACCGACTCTGGACCAGAGTCCCCTTCGACCTGAAGCACAAACCCGTCTCGAGATGCTCGAAGTGCGGTGACCCTAGCCCTGGTGTGCAATTCGTTCTCGATCTGGCTCTCCATTCTCCCGATGATTCGAACCCGTGACTCGAGCGAAAGTCGTTGTGACGGATAGCGCTTGTAATGTGCCGAAGGCTGGGATCTGTACCGCCTGGACACATTGCTGCCCTCGGTGGCCAACATTCCTTCGGATCGGAGCATTTCCACGAGGAACTGAAAAGCCGCATCTCTATCACTCTCGCCAGTCAACGACCAAAGCGCACTTGCTGACGGAGCGAACGAGAATTTGCCATCGGAATACAATCCCGCTCCGCCTACGCCCTCAACAATGGATCGTGGGCAGGTTCGACTCCGTTCGCGAGCCGAGGTACCAGACTCAAAGATTTCGAACTTCACGGAGAGTTGGCTGAGCCTTACTGCAGCGGCCAGGCCTGCTGGGCCCGCGCCGATCACAGCGGCTTCGATGTATCGCCTCACCGGAGGAGGAAATGCTGGGCTGTGGATCATGTTGCGTCGCCGATCGACCGCTTCACGTCTGTAACCTCCATCGGCCTGTGCCGCGCGAAACTCCAGAAATGGAACGGAGTCGTCGCGCCACTACCTGACGAGCCCGAATAAGAGGGGTGGAGTCTACCAAACTGAGGCGAATAGTTTGCCAGCCACCCAACGCGCACTTGGACACCGTCGCCTCTGAAGTTCGCTAACACGACGTCAAGTTCTGCCAGGCCCGAATTCGGGCTGCCATGCCGGCAGCTCCACCTGAAAGAGCCGCGGCATCTCTATGTCAGGT
>CAZAHQ010000005.1:0-24193 GCA_964484415.1 uncultured Acidobacteriota bacterium
AAGTCACCAAAATCGACGCACTCACCGATGACGACCTCCGAGCGTTGATCGATGACGACTTGATTCGAGCGCATCGCGAGCGTGCCCTGGCGCCCGAGCGATCGTTCATACGCGGCACGGCGCAGAATCCCGACGTCTTCTTCCAATCGCGTGAGGCGGCGAACTCGTACTACAACGCCTGCGTTGCGTTGGTCGAGCAAGCCATGGACCGGTTTGGTGCCCGCACCGGCCGCCACTACAAGCTCTTCGACTACGTCGGTCACCCCGAAGCAGAGCGCGTGCTGGTGATGATGGGCTCAGGCGCGGAGGTTGCGCACGAAGCGATCGAGGCGCTGGTGGCCGCAGGCGAGAGGGTCGGTCTGGTCAAGGTTCGACTGTATCGGCCGTTCTCGGCCGAGCATCTGTTGGCAGCGCTACCTGCCAGTGTCCGTCAGCTTGCGGTGCTGGATCGCTGCAAGGAGCCGGGTGCGCTGGGTGAGCCACTCTTTCTCGATACGATCACGGCGCTGGCGGAAGCGGTATCGTCCGGCCAACGCACCGTACTTCCCCGCATCATCGGAGGGCGTTACGGTTTGGCCTCGAAGGAATTCACACCGGCGATGGCCAAGGCGGTACTGGACGAGTTGCTATCGACCGCGCCGCGGCCGCGCATCACCGTCGGCATCCAGGACGATGTCACACACCTGAGCGTCAACGCCGATCAGAACTTCTCGACCGAGCAGCCGGACACCGTTCGCTGCTTGTTCTACGGGCTAGGTTCCGACGGCACGGTGGGCGCCAACAAGAACTCGATCAAGATCCTGGGCGAGGAGACCGAGTTGTTCGTGCAAGGTTACTTCGTCTACGACTCGAAGAAGTCCGGCTCGACGACCGTGTCGCACTTGCGCTTCGGGCCGCATCCGATTCGCTCGAGCTACCTCATCGACCGAGCCAGCTTCGTTGCGTGTCACCAAGAGACATTCCTAGAGCGTCTCGATCTACTGGAGTACGCCGACACAGGCGCAACGTTCCTGCTCAACACATCCAAGCCGGTCGATCGCGTGTGGAGTTCGCTGCCTCGCCCGATTCAGGAGGCGATTCTGGCGCGCGGCATCCGCCTGTGGGCGATCGATGCCGCACGCGTGGCCCATGAGTTGGGCCTTGGCAAGCGAATCAACACCGTGATGCAAGCCTGTTTCTTCGCAATCTCCGGTGTCTTGCCGAGGGCGCAGGCGATCTCCGCGATCAAGCATTCGATCGAGAAGAGCTACGGTGCGCGCGGTCAACACGTCGTCGACAAGAACGTCGCTGCGGTGGATGCTGCCTTGGCCTCGTTGGCAGAAGTTCCAGTTCCCGAGCACGTGACGAGTCAAGTACAGCGGCGACTGCCGGTCGCCGGCGTCGTACCATCGTTCGTCCGCGACGTCACCGCTCGGTTGATCGCAGGCCAGGGCGACATGCTGCCGGTCAGCGCTTTCCCGGCGGACGGCACCTGGCCGCGAGCCACCGCTCGCTACGAGAAGCGAGCGATTGCCACCGAGGCTCCTGTCTGGGACTCGGCAATTTGCATCCAGTGCGGCAAGTGCGTGATGGTCTGCCCGCACGCCGTGATTCGATCCAAGGTCTGCCAGACGGAGCGCCTTTCCGATGCGCCCGCGGCCTTCAGAACGGTGCCGGCACGCTTCCGAGAGTTCACCGACTGGCGCTACACGCTTCAGGTGTCGCTCGATGACTGCACCGGCTGCGGATTGTGCATCGAAGCCTGTCCCGTCAAGAACAAGAGCGAGGTGCGGCTGCGCGCCATCAACATGGCGCCGATCGCGGAGCGTCACGACGTCGATCAGGCGAACTGGGACTATTTCCTCGAACTGCCCGAAGCCCCACGCGACAAGCTGCGGCTGGAGACGGTCAAGGATCTGCAACTGGCCGAACCGCTGTTCGAGTTCTCGGGTGCTTGTGCCGGCTGCGGCGAGACTCCGTATCTCAAGCTCCTGACGCAGCTCTTTGGCGATCGAGCGTTGATCGCCAACGCGACCGGTTGCTCGTCCATCTATGGCGGCAACTTGCCGACAACGCCTTGGACACAGAATCGCGAAGGGCGCGGTCCGGCGTGGGCCAACTCGCTGTTTGAAGACAATGCGGAATTCGGCTTGGGCCTGCGGATGGCGGTCGATCAGCAGGCAGCACGCGCGGCGCAACTGGTGGAACAACTGGCGCCGCAACTTGGTGCTGGCCTAGCGGCCGAACTGATTCACGCCGAGCAGCGCGATGAGGCCGGCATCACGGCCCAGCGACAACGCGTTCTCAAACTGCAAGCCGCGCTCGCGGGACTGTCCGGAGCGGCGGCGCGTGAGCTGGAAACGTTGGTCGAGGCGCTGGTCAAGAAAAGCGTCTGGATCGTGGGCGGAGATGGTTGGGCGTACGACATCGGGTTCGGCGGCCTGGATCATGTGTTGGCCACCGGTCGCAACATCAACCTGGTGGTGCTGGACACCGAGGTGTACTCCAACACCGGTGGGCAGATGTCCAAGTCGACACCGCGCGGTGCGGTCGCCAAGTTCGCGGCCGCCGGCAAACCAGGGCGCAAGAAAGACCTTGCGCTGCTCGCGATTGGTTACGGCAACACCTACGTGGCGCAAGTGGCGTTTGGCGCCGACGACGGACATGTGGCGCGCGTGTTTGCGGAAGCCGAAGCGCATGACGGCCCGTCGCTGATCATCTGCTACTCGCCGTGCATCGCCCATGGCTTTGACCTCGTGCAGGGTTTGTCGCAGCAGAAGGCAGCTGTCGCGAGCGGGCATTGGCCGCTGTTTCACTACGATCCCGCGCGCGATGCTCGCGGCGAGAACCCGCTGGTGATGGACTCCAAGCCGCCCTCGTTGCCGCTGGCCCGCTACATCTACAACGAGACGCGCTACTCGATGTTGGCGCACGCGCAACCCGAGCGTGCCCGTGCACTACTGCACGACGCCGAAGCAGATACACAGCGTCGCTGGAATCTGTACCGACATCTGTCCGCGGCCGGCCCATCGTGGGCAACACCAGCCCCACCGTTGCAACCTGTTGTTGAGGAGCAAAAGCCATGATCGACCTTTCCGCCGACTGGCTAGGCCTTCCGCTCAAGAACCCGATCGTGGCGTCTTCCTCACCCTTGACCGAGAACCTCGACACGATTCTCCGTCTGGAGGACGCGGGTGCTGCGGCGATCGTGATGCATTCGCTGTTCGAAGAGCAGATCCAGATCGAAAGCCAAACGCTCGACCGGCATCTCTCGGAGACAAGCGACAGCTACGCTGAAGCGCTGTCGTACTTTCCCGACATGAGCGGCTACAACCTCGGCCCCGATGGCTACGTCGAGCACCTGCGCCGGGCCAAACAGCGGGTCGGCATCCCGATCATCGGCAGCCTCAACGGCATCAGTTCCGGCGGTTGGATCAGCTATGCAAAGAAGATCGAGGATGCGGGCGCAGACGCCCTCGAGTTGAACGTCTACTTCCTCCCGACCGACGTCGAGATGAGCGGCGCGGAAGTGGAGCAGATGTATGTCGAGCTGGTGCGCGACATCGTTCGCACCGTGAAGATCCCGGTTGCCGTCAAGCTGGGGCCGTTCTTCAGCGCACCGTTGCATGCCTCGCGGCAGATCGCCGCCGCAGGGGCACGCGGCCTGACGTTCTTCAATCGCTTCTATCAGCCCGACTTCGACCTGGAGCACCTGGAGGTCGTCTCCCACGTGCGCCTGAGCCACAGCGACGAGTTACGCTTGCGATTGCGTTGGGTCGCCATCATGTACGGTCGCGTCGACGCCGACATGGCGATTACCGGTGGTGTGCACGATGCAATCGATGTTCTCAAGTGCATGATGGCCGGCGCCAACGTTTCGATGATGACATCCGCATTGCTCAGGCACGGTGTGGAGCATCTGCCACGCACGCTGGCGGAGCTTCGTGAGTGGATGGATCGGCACGAGTACGAATCGATCCGGCAGATGAAAGGGAGCATGAGCCAGCGGAACGTCTCGCAGCCAGCGGCGTTCGAACGCGCGCAGTACTTGAGGGCGCTAAGGTCCTATCCGCAGCACGGCACCAGCCCGGTCTGGCCTCGCAGCGTCTAGCGCTGAGAGGTCTCCGACACCCCGCCGAGGTACCGGCGCAGGCTACGGACAGGTGCCTGCGAGTTGCTTGGTAGTCACACTGCAGCGTTGCGATGGGAGCGTGCCGCCTCGCTCCTGGCCCGAACTACTGGTTCCCCAACTGCTTTCGTAGATACCTGTCGGATCGGTACCGACTACCAGGAAGAACAGGTTGTCATTCGGGACGCTCTGCCATGCGTACGCACCCGTAGTTCCCAGCGCACAGGCAGCACCATTGAGCGTGTAGTTGGACACGCCCGCCAGTTGCCCGTAGAGCAGGTTGTAGTTACCGCTCGGGCATGACACTGCATCCCAGTGCAGTTCGATCTGACTGCCGGCTGAGTCCAATCGCATCGCGATCAGAGGCGCTGTTCCGTTTCTACCATCTGGTACGACACGCGGATTCGTGAACTGCTCGATCGGAGCACCGGGGGACAGAGTTCGGCCTGCGAATGCAGGGTAGTCAGGTGCGTAACGCCGAATCTTGAACACAGCGTTGGCAGCCAGCGGTCCCTGCTGCGGTGGTACGTCGCCTTGATTGAATGGTCCGGCCGGTCCGACTGGGTTGATGTAACGCCAAACCTCTTCGCCGGATGACGTGACCTCAAAGAACGTTCCCGTTGGTCCGTGCGCCACGAGCGTGTTGCCGTTGAGCATCCGGTCGGCGCCGGAGATGATCGCCGCAAAGAAGCTCGTGGGCGGCGAGGCCGTATAACGCCAGGTTGGTGCGACCGGGAGATACGGTCCGCTCGATGGCACGGGATACTCGCCGTTGCTGTCGGCCATCGGTGTGACTTCGTCGATACGTGAGTAGCTGGTCGCAGCCCCGCCGTTGTTGAAGAGCAAGAAGTTACCCGCACCAGGCAACCCCGGCGCGATCCAGTGTGCGTCGTGCTGGAACTCGAGTGCCTGTTCGGGAATGCCACCGCGGCGGTAGGTGCGAGGATTGCCCCAGCGATAGAGCAGGTCGCCCCCCTTGCCGCGCGTGCCACCACCATGCGACGCCGCTTGGGCTGTGGTCGTACTGTGATCCAGGATCCAGAACTCACTGTACTGCCTGCTACTGATCACCAGTTGATCGAGCGCTGGGTTGTAGGCGATACCGTTGAAGTGAATCCAGTCCGGATCTCCGAACGCGGTGTCGAAGTTGATGTCGATCAGCTCTGGGTGGTTGCCCACCGCGGCGTAGTTGCTCTTGGTGCTGTCGAAGTCTTGCACCATGTGATCCCACGCATGCCATTCCCACACGATGTCACCCGTGGTGGCGCCGGTAGGCTTGACCTCGACCAAGAACTCCGACCACAACTCGTTGTTGAGCATCGACGAGGGATTGCGCCCCGACTGAATCGCGTCGGTGCCTGACTTTGCCTCCCAAGCCATGAAGATGACGTTGCCGTTGGGCAAAGGCGTAATGTCGTGATGCTGAATCACATTGTTGTTGGAGAAGTCGTAGGACCAGACGAGAGTGCCGTCCCAGTTGAACCGCTCGACACGGCCACCGAATCCGCGTGCGGCGGCGTAGCGCGGGGAGGGGGGAATGACGGCTCCTCGCAGCAGATCTCCATCGGGTAACAGGTACGCCATGAGTCCCGCGTTGTACTGACTTGTCCAGGAATGCACCTGGTGCCCTTGGTTATCAATGAGGTACGTCTTCTTGTAGTTGAGCGGTGAGATCAGTACGTAGCCGGCACCGGCGCGAGGGTCGTTGCGCACGAGGCCAACCGTGGGGGTCGCAGCGCTCGCATAGCCCAGCGGCGCAAGCAACAGGCTGAAAACGACGAAACGAGTGCGAAGCGAGTCGAATAGTCTCATGTGCGGTCTCGGGTCGAAGCCGGTTAGGGCGACGCGTCGGTGAATGAGGCGCCGCTGCGCTGCGCGGCCTGAGTGGCACTGCCGCTGCAGTTCAATGAATCGAGGCTTTCGCGGCCGGTGCCGAGACTGCCAAGGCATGCGTTCGTAGCCCTCACCAGAAAGTAGATCCCACTTCCTGCGGCAGGCTGCGGCGACCCATCGACAAACTCCGGCTCGACGATGTCGGTCGCAAAGCAAGTGGTACTGCCCAAACCGCTACTTGCAAGCAGCGCTGAATCACCGCCAAGGACCTCGTAGATAAGCGAGTCGCCCGCCTGTGCCGACATATCGGACCAACGGAGCACCACGAACCCTCCGGACTTCTCGACGATGACCCCACTCACCTCCTGCGGAGCACCGATGATCGCAGCGTCGGCTGGCGCGCAGTCGTCCCGGTTGAGGACGTTGTCTTCGTCGCGATCGCCGCCGAGTCGCTGGCCTGAGTCGATCGGGACGCAGGTAAATGTCAACGGACCCTCGGCGTTCGTGCGCAATGATTGGAGCGTGAGCGGCGTCTCTGAAATACGATCTGGGCGCCAGGAGCCACCGGTGAGCCGGAACGACTTTTCTATCCCGCCCAGCGAGCCCGTAGCGACCAACTCGCAGTGCCGCGCTGAATCGCTCATTTCGCCAAGTGATACGAGCGTGCTCAACAGCGACTCATCGCTCGCCGAGCCAGTGGGTGGTGCACCCGCTGGCAGGGTGACCTGTCGTCCGGTGGCCGGCTTCATGCCGGTCGGCCAGTACAGGATGAAGGTGCTGACATCGCGAATTTGACCTGCGTTGACGCTGAATGGTCCGGCCGCGAAGAAGGTTGCGAGGTCTGGCACGGCACCATCGTGGCCGAAGCCGAAACCGCTCTTGGAAAGTGCAGGCGCTCCCGGTGTGCCGATCAGCGGGCCGTATTTGGTGTACATATTTCGGAGCTGCGGCACCTTCATATCGCTGTGAACCGACTGAACCCGCAAGCCGCGCAAGAGTCCCGCGAACGCGGGACGAGGTGCGTCGCCGACAGCAATGCCGCCGAGTTTTCCAAGATTCGTCCCGAACGGTGTCTTGTGGCAGGCGACACACGATGTCAGTCCATCGGTGATTCCGCTGAGGAACAACTGTTCGCCTGCGGTCGGATTGCCGGCCACCGTGTGACCTGGGATCTGCACGACCTGATTAGGAACGGTATCGGTGACGGTACGATGCGGATTGGGTGGGAATCGCAGCCCAAGGAGAAACTGTCGCAGTTGCTCCATATCGGGCTCGGACAAGCCTGCAGGCTTGCCGTTGATCGGCCCGATGTCCTGTTTCCCAAGTAGCCCGACAAAAGCCGGATTGAATGCATTCAAGGTGGCGCGATCGCCGCGCCAATGCAGCGGCTCGATCATGCCGCGCATCGTCTGCGTCGTCATCGGCCCTTTTTGTGGGTCAAAACCGCGATGGTCGGCGCAGAACGGAGTGCAATCGTCAGCATCGTTGGTTAGAGGGTTCTGCTGTACGAACCTCAGATTCGACCCCGGGTTGGTATACAACGCGAGGGATCCGGTGGGATCGCCGAGATCCCATCCCAGCCCATCGGTGTCACCCGAGACATGACAGCTCGCGCAGGATGCATCGCCATGCGCCGAGGTCTTGAATCCGTCGTAGAACAGTATTCGGCCGCTCTTCACCACTGCGGGAGCTGGGTCCAGCAGGCGAATCTCGGCCAGTTTCTGCAGGCTCGTGGTATTGACAATGACGATCGAGTTATCGATTCGATTGAGTACATAGAGCCGATGAAGCGCGTCGTGCAATGCAACTCCCGTGGGCCCATTCCCGACCTCGACGGAGTCCGGCGTAGCGCGCGAGGGGCCGAACAGGCAGCTCGACGATTGGCATGAACCATCCAATCGATACACTCGACGCGAGCCGATTGCAGTCATGAAGGCAAACGCCCCGTCGCTGCTCCACACCATCATTCCCGGTTGCGAGAGGCTCACGGCTCGCTCAGCCGCGTTGCTTGCGGGGTTGCTCGCGCGATTGATGTGCGAATTGAGATCGAGGCTGGTCACCGCGTAGCTCAGGGCCGGATCGACGATTGACAGTCGATTGTCGACGACGTGGCCTCGCACACCTAGCGGATGTTCGAACCGCACCGCGTTGCGCGCGTCCGTATTGGGTACGTAGAGTCTGCCGGTTACCGGATTGACGGACACATCGAACAGGCTTGTCCCGAGGTGTGAAACAGCGCTGACTCCAAGTGTGGCCACGTCGATCACGAACAGGTCGTTGTCAGGGAGTCGGTAGTTGACACACCGAGTCCAGTCTTGCCCCGCGTCGTCCTCCCAATGATTCGTCAACCGATTCCACCGCACGATCAAGCTGACACGCGGCCGTCCGTCGGGCGGATCGGTCAGTGCGGGGTTGCGAGTGATGCCGCTGGGCAACGGTGGATACGGGGGCGGCGGACCATCGCAGGCGAGATCGTTGAGCCCTAGCTCGAGTCGGACGTCTTGACGTAGACCGCTGTTGTTGGCGTCGATGACCGACTGTTTGATAACGGTGGTCTCGTTGCCCGACCTAAGCACTACGGCGTAGACCTTGCTACCGTCGACCGAGACCGCTAAGGCGCGAGGGCTGCGTCCGAACAAGTCGATGGTGGTTGGCGGCAAGTCCAAATCGGTGAGGTCGAAGACCTCGACCCGGTCCTGCTGAGAAACCGACACAAACGCCTTGTTCCCGGCAAACACGACATCAGTCGGCTCGTCACCTACAGGGAGCGTGCGAATCACACTCCGTGTGGCTCGGTCGACGATGCTGATCGAATCGGATAGCCAGTTGACCACCCAGAACTCCGAGTCGGAGCGAGCACGCACACTCACCGGCTCCATGCCGACCGGGATCGACGACTGGTGGACGAGTCGCCCGGCCTCGTCGACATGGAAAACCTCGAGGCGAGCATCGGGTGTGTTCACCGCGAGCAACCGAGTCTTGGACGGGGTCAGGGCCAGCGGATGGACTTGTGACGCCTCGAAGTTGGTGTATGCCGCTTCCGTCATGCTGAAAGACAAGAGCGCGACCACTACCAATCCCCAAAGCTGCCTCTGCTGCATCATGACCCTCCCGCGCCGGAGCGATATCCCTACGCCCTTCGGACGTAGCGTTCGTGCCAAATCAGGTGCACAAGGGAGCTACGCCGATCGGTAGGGGGATGAAGGCCAACGATGCAAAGCCTGCGCAAAAGATGTAAGAACCTGACTGAAGCGCGCCCTTTTCTTGCATTTGCGGATCGACTCAGTCGGCTACCGCTCGTGTAGTTGCTTGACATTCGATGCGTGGTGCTAAGCTCCCCCCGGCAATGCCGCAACCAAAAAGAAGACTCTCGCTCGCGGTGGTGACCGCACTCGTGCTGGGCACTTTCCTCGCGATCTCAGCGGTCTGGCAATACCGACTGATCGACGTGGCCGTCAACGCCGAGCGCGACCAGCAACAGAGAGTGATGCAGTCCTCGGTGGATCGCTTCGCGGTCGATTCCGAGCGCGAGCTTTCCCGGGCGTTCAGCTTCTTCCAGGTCGAAAGACAGGAAGAGTCCGCCCCTTCCAAAGCCCTCGGCGCGGCGCGCAGCAACTGGGCAGAGGAGGCTGGACCCAAGAACATCGTCAAACAGTTGTATCTGCTCAGGCAAGCATGGAGCGAGCAGGAGACACTGCATCGGATAGAAGCGGATGGGGAGTTGTCGGCTCCCATCGATTGGCCAGATTCGCTCATTGCGGTGCGCGACTATCTCGCCAAGCCGGCCAGTCGCCGTTGGGCCCGTTGGTTTCCAGTTGGACTAGCCGACGCGACAGCGGCCATTGGACCACTGGTCCGGACAGGCAGATTCATTCCGAACATCGCGCCTTCCGATGTGGGTATCCACCGTCGGCATCTCTTGATTGTGGTGTTCGACAGGCAGGTGATCCGTGATCAGGTCTTGACGCGCCTAGCCAACGAGAACCTGGTGAGCGAACTGTTTCCGTTTGAGTACCGAGTCGTCGATCGAACAACCCAAGAGACTCTGCTCGAGTCAGCCGCGACACCGAAGGAAAGCACAGCTCCGGCTGTCGAAGAGTCGTTCTTCCGTAGCGGCTTCTACCTCGGCTTTCGCACCGCAGGAGGCGGCCCCAGGCGACCTCCCAATGACCCTGACTCACCATCCAACGACAAGGAGTTGGCGGCGCGCGCGTGGCACGTGTCGATGTTTCATCGTCATGGCTCGCTCGAGGCGGTTGCTCATGCGCGCCGCGTGAAGGAGTCGGCGGTGAGCCTGAGCATCATTGCAGTGCTGGGCCTTACCAGCCTGTGGGCAATCTGGCTTGCCCGACGTCTCAGGAATCTGGCTCAGCAGCGGATGGAGTTCGTGGCGACGGTCACCCATGAGTTGAATACACCGCTGACGTCGATCCATGCAGCGGCACAGAATCTCTCCGATGGCGTGGTCGCGGGGCCCAACGAGGTGCGCGCCTATGGCGTTCTCATCCAGGAAGACAGTCATCGGTTGCAGAAGATGGTCGAGCAGGTCCTGACCTATGCGTCGCTTACATCCGCTCCGTTAATGTCTGACCTACAAAGCGTATCTGTTGCCGAGTTGGTCGATGAGGTTCTCGCCGATACCAAGTTGCTTTGTGCTCGCGAGGAAATGCAGGTCGAGCTCTCGCCTTTCGATGGGCTCCCTGACGTTCGGACGCACCGCGAGGTAGTCACGCGAATCGTCCGGAATCTCTTGTCCAATGCAGTGCGCCATGCCCGGTCAGGACGCTGGATCGGCATTCGTGCTCACCTCGAGCAAAGTGGCCATGGCCGTCACGAATGGGTCGTCATCACCGTGGCGGATCGTGGACCAGGAATCGCCAATTCCGACAGACCCCACATATTCGAGCCGTTCTACCGCGGCCGGGCCGCTGCGGATCACTCCACTCCTGGGACAGGACTTGGGCTCTGCATTTCGCAGCAGCTAGCAGCGAAGATCGGAGGCAAGTTGACGTTGGATGCGAACACGCCAACGGGCGCAGCGTTTAGCCTTTGGCTTCCTGTCAATCAGTAGTTTGAGAGTTACTATGGCGAAGCGGTGAGGGTGGGTATGGAGAACACCGGTATTGCTCGACGGATCCTCGTCGTGGAAGACGAGGCGAACGTACTCACGACGGTGCGTCACCGGCTCGAGGCCGAAGGTTACGCGGTGGATACCGTCCTTGATGGTGAGTCCGCACTGAAGCGCGTACTGGATGAATCGTACGACTTGATGCTGTTGGATGTTGCGCTGCCAGGAATGTCCGGACTGGACTTGTGCAGTCAGCTCCGCGAGCGCGGCCTCGAGCTCCCGATCCTGATGTTGACGGCACGCGTGCAAGTAGTCGATCGCGTGATTGGACTCAAGATGGGCGCCGACGACTATCTCACCAAACCGTTCGAGATGATCGAGTTGGTGGCTAGGGTCGACGCGTTGCTGAGGCGCTCACGGGTTCCGCCCGCGCGACGCCCCGATGCTCTGCAAGTCGGGAATCTACGCATCGATCTCAAGCATGCCCAGGTATTCCGCGATGGAGTCGAGATTCCGATCTCGGCTCTCGAATTCAAACTTCTCCGGTACTTCGTGGAGCATCGCGGAGCGTTGATCAGCCGAGAAGAACTCCTCGACCGCGTCTGGGCCTATGACCCGGCGATGCAGACGCGCACGGTCGATGTACACATTGCCTCGTTACGCCAGAAGATCGAAGCGGTCCCGTCCAAGCCTGACCTGATCGTGACCGTGCATCGCTTTGGCTACCGCTTCATGGGGTAGCCCGGCCTGTACTAGCAGGTCAGGTCGCCGCGCTGGATTCTCTTCCACTTCTCGACGAAGGTGGTGCGCTTGAGGTCTAGCAACTGCGCAGCGCGCGCCTTGTTGCCGTTGGTCAACTCCAAGCTTTGAAGAATCAGGCTCTTCTCGATCTCTGAAACGATTCCTCGGAAGTTGATGCCGTCTTCGGTGACGTGAAGCTGCGGTGCCGGCGCCAGCGACTCGCCACTCAACTCCTGCGGCAAATCGCTCAGCTCGATCAGCATGCGCGCCCCGGACATCACGGTGGAGTACTCCATTGCATTCTCGAGTTCGCGAACATTCCCGGGCCACTCGTGATTCATCAGCTCGCGCATCGCGTCTTGCGCCACTTCCTTGGCGGGTAGTTGATTGCGATGCGCGTACTTGTGTACGAAGTGGGCCGCCAGAAGTGGAATGTCGGAGCGACGCTCACGAAGCGGCGGCACGGCGACGGGGATCACGTTCAGGCGGTAATAGAGGTCCTCGCGGAACTCGCCGCGATCGACCTTGGCCTTGAGATCCTCGTTGGTGGCGGCCACCACCCTGACATCGACCTCGATCGGTTTGGTGGAGCCGATCCGGCTGATCTGCCTGGACTGTAACGCCCGCAGCAGCTTGACCTGCAAGTCCATCCGCATCGTGCCGATCTCGTCGAGAAACAGTGTTCCGCCTTCGGCCATCTCGAAGCGGCCCGGCTTGTCCTTGTCGGCACCGGTGAAAGCCCCTCGTGAGTGTCCGAACAACTCGCTCTCGATCAGGTTTTCGGGGATCGCTCCGCAGTGAACCGCGACCAGCGGCTTTGATTTGCGATTGGGGTGGCGGTAGTGCAGCGCGTTGACGATCAACTCTTTTCCGACGCCACTTTCTCCGGTAATCAAGACCGTGGAGTCGACTTGAGAAACCTTCTCCAGGAGTTGGAAGACCCGTTGCATGGCGGGTGATTTGCCGATGATCTTGTCGAAGCTGACCCGCTCGAGTAGCTCGGTGCGCAAGCGTTTGTTCTCTTCGCGCAACTGACGCGTGTCCAACCCGCGTTCGATCGCAAAGCGGAGCTGCGCCAGAGCGAACGGCTTGGGCAAGTAGTCAGCGGCTCCCTCGCGCATCGCTTCCACTGCCGAGTGCACGGTGGCGAAGCCGGTCATCATGATCACGACCATGCTGGGGTAGTGCTCACGCGCTTTGCGCATCAAATCGAGGCCGCCCATGTGCGGCAGCTTGAGATCGGTAATGAGTACGTCGGCCGGGCTCTCGACCAGCATGTCCCAGGCCTTCTCGGCGGTCTGCGCGCCACGCGCCGAATGACCGGACTCGGTGAGGAAATCGATGACCATTCTGAGCAGTCCCGGATCATCCTCGGCGACCACAAGGTTCCACTGCTCCGTCGTCTGCGCCATCTCGAAGATCCCCTCGTCCCGTCCGTGGCGAATCTGCCGCGGTCATTGAACTACGTTCATTACCCAGTGACCGCTGCCTAAACATAGTCAGGGGGGGAAGAGTGTCAAGACTCTGACCATCCAGGGGGAAGCAATTTCCTAGCCGTCAGTCCTCCGCCACTACCGCTGTTTCGCACTGAAACGAGGAGCCGCGGAAAGTCTTGCTGGGCAAGGGTTCACAGCTTGCGGGAATTTGCGGCACATCGATTGCTGTACATCGGGCCAACGATGGGAGCGCACAACGTGTGTCGAGAATTGGTCATTGGGTGCCTTGCGCTCGGACTCGCTTGCACCATGGCGACGGCAAATGAGCCTGTGCCTCCTCCAGCAACAATGTTGTCGGGCGCGCGACCGGAAGCTCCCAAGGTGGTCTTTGAACAGGCCGATCCCGCGTTGCGCCCGCTGCGCGAAGCGCTGGGCCAGGCCAAGGAAGAGGTGGCGTGGTCCTTGGCTGCGCGTGCACTTTTGGGCGAACTCGAGAGGCGCGGCCAAGGGGAGTCGAGCGAATCGACCTGGTTGATCGATCGCCTCAACTACGTCGAGCCCAATCAGCCCGAGTGGGTCTGGCGCCGCGCCAACTTGCGGCGCAAGCACGGCGACACCAAAGCGGCGATCGAAGACTTCGAGAAACTGGTGCTGATGGCGCCCAACGATCCACTGTCCGTTCGCGCGCTACGTGCATTGCCGGAGCTCTACATCAAGCAGGGTGAGCTGCGCGCAGCGGCCGATGCCGACGAGCGCTTGCTGGATCAACGTTTGGCCGATCCGGTGCCGGTCTTGAGTCGCTTGGCGCATACATACGATGCCTTGGGGTTCAACGACAAATCAGCCACCACGTTGGAGCGCCTGCGTGCGATCGGCGGTGACGACGCCATGCAAAATCCCGACTTGCAATGGCTCTCGGCCGAGGCAGCCAAGCGTGACGGCCTCACCGGCAAGAGTGCCGAACGAATGATCGAGTTTGCCAAGAGGTTTCCGGGAGACAAACGCGAACCCGAAGCGTTGCTGCGTGCTGCGCAAGACCTCAAGGAGCTGGGTCAGGACGCGATGGCCCTCGACCTCGCCGCCCAAGCGATCGAAAAAGCCGACGATCGAACCTTTCGCGCCCGCGGCTACATCGAGCGGGCTGAAGTACTCGAGCGGCAGGGGAAATTCGAACAGGCCGAGCGCGAGTACGGGAACATTCTGCAAGGCACGCCGGACCTGATGCAGGTTGCCGTGGCGCTGCATGGGCTAGTACGGCTTTCGCTGACACACCACGGCTTGCCGGCGACGCTCTTTCGACTTGCCGTCACCGCGCAAGGTTACGATCGATTCGCGGCACCGTTGGCCAGACGACACATCGAGTCGCTGCTCGTGAAAGAGGCAGACAAGATCGCAGAACGACCGATCGATGCAGCCGCGGTGACGGAACTGGCTCGCCGCTTGGGCATGCTCAAGCAAGTTCCCGCCGTCCTGCGCCTCTCTGCCGCGCAACTGCGCGAAGAGGTCGGTGCGTTTCCAGGCGCGATGCAGTTGTACGCAACACTGTTACAAGAGCAAGGCGCGATTGGTGAAGCAGCGCGCCGCGGTGCGTTGCGCTGCGATCCTTCCAGAGCCCCCGAGGCGATCGCCGTCGACGACTTGGAACGCTTGACGGCGCTTCGGCGCGGTGAGCATTGGGAACAGATCGAAGAATCGCTCTTGGGGCGACTCGATGGGCGCGGTGGTGCCACAAAGCGCACCCTCGCCGCACGCGCGGCGTTTGCTCGCAAGGATCTTCCTCGCGTGCACGAAGTGCTCGAACCGCTACAGCCGATCGGCGGCGAGGCGGCACTGTTGCGCGGTGATGAGCGTGCCGTGGCCGGCCGTTGGGATGCCGCCTGCAGTGACTACGTCGCCGCCGCAACCTACTTCGACTCGGGCCCAGAGCACGCGTGGCTCGAAGTACGACTCGCCAGTTGTGATCTGCGATCCGGCAACAGCGCAGCGGCGCGTCAGCGACTGCAGGCTGTGATCGATAGCAAGCCGGCACAACCTGCGTTGCTCGCCGCCAAGGCGGCCATGGCGCAACTGCCGCCGCCCGATCCAGACACGAACGCAGAGGCGTCGGCCGACACCGAGAGGCCCGGCGCATGACACAAGCCAGCGCCCGACTGAGGCCTTCAGGGTCATCGCTCATGCGCGAACAGACGCTCGATCTCGCGCGCGCGATGGCGGATGCCGGAAAACGCCTGGCCCAAGCCCTGGAGGAAAAAGAGCGACTGAGCCGCCTGCTCGACGCGGTGCTGGAGAACTTGGACTCGGGGGTTGCGCTCTGCACGCGGGACGGGCAGGTGCTCGCAGCGAATCAAGCGGCCACTCAATTGGGTGTGGTGATCGATGCCGCCGAAGGTCCGCGGCGCCTCGCCGCTTCGATCGCAGTCCCGGCGCGATTCGAGCCGATCGATCGACACGTCGATGCCGTCACGGTTCAGCCGCATGGTGCCGACGGCCCGGCCTGGATCGTGCGCACGCGCCCCATCGATTTTGCGGGGATCAGCGATGCCGTGCTTGCGGTTGTCACCGACGTGACCTCGCTGGTTGAGCTGGAGCGCCGCGAACGCCGCCGCTCGCGTTTCGAGGCGGCCGGTCGAATGGCGGCTGAGTTGGCGCATGAAGTGCGCAATCCACTCGGCAGCTTGGAGCTGTTTGCCTCGATGTTGCACGAGGATCTGGAGGATCGTCCCGCACAACGTGACATGGCGGAGGAAGTGCTCAAAGGAGTCCGTCGCTTGTCGTCGACCGTCACGCGGCTTCTGTCAGCGGTGCGTGGAAGCGGGATGCGCCGCACCGCGTGCGATCTGGCGGCACTGGCGCGCGAGGGGGTGCAGTTCGCGATCCCAATGGCACAGGCACGTGAGATCGCACTGATTGCTCCGGCGGCGACCCAATCGCACGTCATGCAAGCCGACAACGAGGCGCTGCACCAAGCACTGTTGAACCTGATTGGGAATGCGCTGGACGTCACGCCAGCCGGCGGGCGAATCGAGGTGCGTGTGCTGGATGACGAGCGTGAGTTCGCGCTGGAAGTACACGACAGTGGGCCAGGCGTACCACCGATGCTGCGCGAACGAATCTTCGAGCCTTTGTTCACGACACGCAGCGGCGGCACAGGATTGGGATTGGCGGTGGTGGAGCGAGTTGCGATCGATCACGGTGGACGCGCTGAGGTCGGGGTCAGCCCGCTGGGGGGTGCGTTGTTGCGACTTCGCCTTCCCAAACATGACGAGAGCACCAAGGAGTCAAACGATCGATGACCCAAACTGTGAGCAAAGCGATTCTGGTCGTGGATGATGACGCTGCCATGCGGTTGGCGATGACGCGCGTGCTCGAACGCGCCGGGTTCGAGACCGAAAGCTGTGGCGATGGGCAGGTGGCGCTGAGCAAACTCGCAGCCCGCTCGTTTGCAGCGATGATCAGCGACGTTCGCATGCCAGGCATCGATGGACGCGAGTTGCTGGGCCGGGCGCTGATGCAGCGACCCGGCTTGAAGGTGTTGATGGTGACAGCGTTCGGGACGGTGCAGGACGCTGTCGATGCGGTGCGTCGCGGCGCGTCCGACTACCTGCTGAAGCCGTTTGCACCGGAGGCACTGACCGCGGCGCTGCAACGAGCCTTCGATGATCCGGCGGCGCCCTCAGGTGGAAGCCAGGGTGTCGTTGCGCCGGAGATGATCGGGAACGACACCGCATTTCGCGAGCTGCTCGATCAAGCTCAGCGAGCCGCACTCACCGATGCCACGGTGCTGCTCACCGGTGAGAGCGGTACCGGGAAGGAACTGATCGCGCGCTACGTTCATGCTCATAGCCCGCGCAAACATGGCCCGTTCGTCGCGATCAACTGTGCAGCGCTGCCGGCCGATCTGTTGGAGGCGGAGTTGTTTGGCGTTCGGCGCGGTGCGTTCACGGGGGCCGATCGCGATCGAACCGGCCACTTCGAGCGGGCGCACGGCGGCACCTTGTTGCTCGACGAGATCGGCGATCTACCGTTGGCGTTGCAGGCCAAGCTGCTCCGCGCGCTCGAGGAGCGCTCGATCATCGCGTTGGGATCAGGCGAGCCGCGCCCGATCGACATTCGGGTGGTCGCGGCCACGCATCAGAATCTCTCCGCCGAGGTGGCACGCGGCCAGTTTCGCCAGGATCTGTACTTCCGCTTGCGAGTGATTCCGCTGCGCGTTCCGGCACTGCGCGAGCGGCGCGCCGATGTCGCCGCGCTCGCCTTGCACCTAGCGGCGCAGATCTGCGCTCGATTGAAGCGGAGCGCGGTCTCGATCGAGCCGGCGGCACTGAACCGACTGGCGCAAGCGCGCTGGCCCGGGAACATCAGAGAGCTGCGCAACGTGATCGAGCGTGCGGTCGTGCTCGATCGCAGCGGCACGATCGGTGCGGACGATCTGTTCCTCGATGAAACACCCGAACCGATACTGCCCGATCGGTTGTCACCCGGTATGACCGTGGCCGAGGCGGAGCGACGATTGATTCAGCGCACGCTGGAAGCGACCAACGGAAATCGCACGCGTGCCTCCGAGTTGCTGGGGATCTCGGTTCGCACGCTTCGCAACAAGTTGAGGACGATTCGAGTCGAGGAGAGCGCCTCGGTGCTGCTCCACGAGGCGTCAAACGCATGACGGGCAACGGCAGAAGTTGCCGGGTTTCCGCTTCATTCGAGGGAAAAGGGAATCAGAAGTAGCGGCATGCCATTTGCATTTCGCTTGCTACTCACTGAGCACCGACGGGAGGTATGCGATGAAACCGATTCTGCCCGGGAACGATCCGTTCCTCGGACAAATGGAACGCGCACTCGATGTCATGACGCGCCGCCAGGGGCTGCTCGCCTCCAATGTCGGCAACATCGACACGCCGCGTTACAAGACCGTCGACATCGACTTCAAGTCAGCGCTGCAGCAGGCGGTCAACATCGAGGACGATCCGCTTGAGCTGCGCCGCAGCCAGCCGGGCCATCCGGGGGCCGAGAGTAGCGAGCGACTCGACAGTTTGATCGAGCGGGTGCGGGGATTGAGCGTTCGAAACGACGGCAACAATGTGGCGCTCGATCGCGAGATGCTGGCCGTGTCGGAAACGGCTGGTCGCTACGAGACGACGGCCGCGATTCTTCGTTCCAAGCTGAGACAACTCATGTATGCCGTGAGTGACGGGAGGTCTGGATGATGATCCTCAACCGTAGCGTGCGGATTGCCGCCTCGGGCCTGACGATGCAGCGCGCGCGCATGGAGCTGATCGCCAGCAACCTGGCCAACGCGCAGACCACGCGCACCGCGGAGGGAGGCCCGTATCGGCGCAAGCTGCCGGTGGTGGGAGCGGTGTCGCCGGACAAGGGGAGCTTCGAGTCGGGCCTGGCCCGCGCACTGCGAGGTGTGGAAGTGTCGCGCGTGGAGTCCGACCCGCGGCCGCCAACCATGCGGTTCGAGCCCGGCCATCCCGATGCCGACTCACGCGGTTATGTGGCGTATCCCAACATCGACCCGGTGGAGGAAACGGTCGACATGGTCTCCGCGATTCGTTCCTACGAGGCCAACGTCAACGTGATCAAGCAAGTGCGTCGCATGAACGAAGCGGCGCTCGGTCTGGTGCGCGGATGAACGCCGGACGAATCGGTGAGGTCAACCCTCAACTGCCGCTCGACAAGCCGACCCCATCAGCCGCCGGCGGCGCCGCTCGAGGTGGGCCGAGTTTCGGCGAGGCACTCGAGGACGCGCTGCGCAACGTCGACGGTCAGATGCAGGGCGCCGACAAGGCCGCAGCGTCGTGGGTCGCCGGAGACGGCGGCGATCTGCACAACGTGCTGATCACCATGGAGAAGGCCGACATGTCGTTCCGCACCATGGTCCAGGTGCGCAACAAGCTGCTGGAGGCCTATCAGGAAATCATGCGAATCCAAGTCTAATTCGGGGACGTCTCACCTATTTCTCACAGAACGGAAGTCACCGGTAACCAAGCAGTCGGGGCGATGAACGGAAATAGGTAGACCGTCCCCGAATTACGAGATGAGGCGATGCAGGAACTGATCACACAGATTGGCGATGCTTGGAACGCGCTGACGATGCGGCAGCGGATCACCATGATCGTCTCGGCGTTGGCCACGGTCGCGGCGGTCGGCGCGATGGTGTGGTGGGCGCGGCAGCCGAGCTTGACCACTCTGGTCACGGGGCTCGATCCGAAGGACGCGCAAACGGTCGTGCAGCAACTCCAGTCTGAAGGGGTTGCGTTCGAACTGCGCAGCGGCGGGACCGAGATTGCTGTGCCTATGGAACGGGTCGATGACCTGCGCATGAAGTTGGCGGCGCAAGGGCTGCCGCAAAGCGGCCGGTTCGGCTTCATGGAGATGTTCTCGCAGGACAACATCGCGCAGAGCAACCGGGCGCAGTCGATTCGCTATCAGAAAGCAATGGAAGACGAACTGGCGCGCACCATCGAGTCGTTGGAGGAAGTGCGCAGCGCGCGTGTTCACCTTGTGCTGCCCGGCGAGCGTGTGTTCGTCGACCAAGACGACAACAGCAAGGCGTCGGTCACGTTGTCGCTGGCTCGCGGTTCACGGCTCCCCAACGAGAAGGTGCAAGCGATCGTACGAATCGTGGCGGGAGCGGTGAAAGGGCTCTCGATCGAGAACGTCTCATTGGTCGACACCGCAGGGCACGTGCTGTGGGAAGGGGGCGGTGAGCCGGGCGCCTTCATGTCGGCCCGTCAAATGGAGGCCAAAGGAGCGACCGAGAGCGACATCAACGCCAAGATCGCCTCGGTTCTCGCACCGATCATCGGAGACGGGAAGTTCACGGTTCGCACCTCGGTCGATCTGGACTTCAAGAAGGTCACCGCGCGCGAAACGACCTACGATCCCAACAGCGGCGTCCTGATCTCCGAGAAGAAGACCAAGGAGAAGTCCAAGAACGGAACCGAAGCAGCGGGGGTGCCTGGAACCGCGAGCAATCTGCCAGGCGGGTCACCGGGTAGCGGCGGCGCCAGCAACGAAGCGCAGGAACGCAGCGATCAGCAATCCAACTTCGAGTACTCGCGCGTCGAGCGTGCCGTAGAAGAACCGACCGGCAACGTGAAGCGACTGTCTGTGGCGGTCGTCGTCGATCAGGTCTGGCCCGATGCCGCAACGGCCGGCGGTGGAAATGCCGGCGATGCTGCCAAGCCCACGGAGCGCTCGCCCGAGGAGATGCAGAAACTCGAGTCGCTGGTGAAGGCGGCCATCAACTTCGACACCAATCGCGGCGACATCGTGACGCTTCAGCAGGCGCCCTTCCTGCGTGAAACCGTCGAGGACGTGAAACCGGGATTCAACACACGCGAGTGGATTCCGTTGGTGAAATTCCCCGCCTTGGTGGTGCTGCTGTTGATGGTGTTCTTCCTGTTCTATCGCCCACTCATGGCGACGCTGCGTCAGGCCACGACACGTCCGGCACAAGGGGCACTCGCGGAGGCGCGCTTGGATGCGCCACTTCAGCTCGGCCCTCCGTCGCGACTCGAACTCACGCGCCAGCGCCTTACGGCGTTGGCCAGTGAGGAGCCGGAGGGGATGGCGCAAACCGTCCGCGTCTGGCTCCACGACAAGGAATGAGCGATGAGTGAGCCGCTCAACGGCACGCAGAAAGCAGCGATCCTGATCACGCTGCTGGGGGAGGAGTCGGCTGCCGGAATTCTCAAGCAGCTCGAACCCGACGAGGTGCGCAAGATCACGATGGAAGTGGCCAAGATCCGCATGATCGATCCGAGTCGCCACGAGGATGTGCTCAACGAGTTTCTGAACCTCGTTCAGCAGTCGCGTGGATTGGAACTCGCCGGTCCACCGCTGGCGCGACGACTGCTCGCCAGAGCGCGCCCCGACGAGGTCGACAAGATCCTCAGCGAGTTCGAACCGCGCAAAGTCAAAGATCTCGACGAAGACACGAGTGACGTGCGGCCGCCGGAACTGCCCGAGTCCGTAGCCGGTGCGCCGGCGCGTCGTCTATCGATGCTGCTGCAAGAGGAGCCGCCGCAGACGGTAGCGCTCGTGTTGGCTCATCTGCCGGTCAAGAAGGCGGCGCGCGTCATGCGGCTGTTGGACTCAGCCAAGCGTACCGAGGTGACGCGTCGCATGGCCGGTCTGAGCGAGGTGCGTCCCGATGTCGTCCATCGGGTGGGCGCTGTTCTCGAGCAGAACCTCGCCGCGATCGGTGAGGAGCCGATGATCCCTGTGAACGGCATCGCCAACACGGCCGATCGCCTGACCAGCCTCGGTCGCGCGGCCGGCCAAGAACTGCTCGACTCGCTCGGCGAAGGTCATCCGGAGTTGGCTGAGAAGCTGCGCGAGATGCTCTTCACGTTCGAGATGCTCAAGGCGCTCGACACGCGTGGTGTGCAGGAGGTGCTCAAGGAGGTCGATCGCGCGTCGTTGGCCTTGGCCCTGAAGGGTGCCGAGCTGGAGATGCAGCAACTGTTCCTCAGCGGAATGTCGGAACGCGCATCGCAGATGCTCGCCGAGGAAATGGAGTTCTTGGGTGCGCCGAAACTGCAAGAGATCGAAGCGGCGCAACGCGCGATGATCGATCTGGTGCTGAAGCTGGAGAAGGACGGGCGCGTGACGCTCGAGGAGGCGGGAGTTGCGGCGGGGTAGAGTCGTCGAAGACACCGATACGGCCCCGTATCGCACGCCGGTCCAGCCCAGTGCAGCGCAGCTCCAAGATGCGCTGGCTGAAGCGGCGCGTGCCGGCTTTCAGAGCGGGTTCGAACGAGGTCAAGCCGAGGGTCGCGCGGCGCTCGACAAAGAGCGTGCTGCGCTGATCGCGCGCCTTTCCAGTTCGCTGGAAACGCTGCACACGGCACAAGCGCACGCGGTGGCCGAGACCAAGGGAAAAATCGTCGAACTGGCGCTGTTGATCGCCAGCCGCATCGTGCGCGAACGGATCGAGGCGGGAGATCCGCTGGCGGCACGGATCGCAGAGGAACTGCTCGCGCGTGCGGGGCGCGGCGGCACACGCACCGTTCGCGTTCATGCCGACGACCTCCCGGCGATTACGGCCGTTTGCTCGGCCCTAGCCGAAGCCGGCGACCTTAGTGTGGTGGCCGACCCGCGCGTCGATCGAGGCGGAATCATCCTCGAATCCAAACACGAGGAGCTGGATGCGCGGATCGCGACACAACTCGGGATCTACTACGACGCGCTGCAGGAGCGTGAATGAACCGGATTGCCGGCGAGATATCGAGCCTGCTCGAACATGCGGCGACGCGACTGAACGATGTTCAGCCTGTACGCCGCGCAGGAGTCGTCAGCCGCTCGATCGGTCTGACGGTCGAGAGTCAAGGTCCACGCGTCGCGGTTGGAGAAGAAGTTCGATTGGAAGATGCCGACGGCACGCTGCTGTCGCTGGCCGAAGTGGTTGGGTTCGAGGGCTCGCGCGTCTTCTCGATGCCGGTCGACGCCGTGCGTGGACTGCGGCACGGCGATCGCATCGTCGCCACAGGCAGGCATCCGCGCGTGCCGGTCGGTCGTGCGCTGCTTGGCCGTGTGCTCGACGCCGATGGCAAGCCGCTCGATAGTCGCGGCCCGCTGGCGCACGAAGGTCTGCGTCCGATCCACGCGCCTGCAGTACCGGCGATGCAACGCCCGCGCATCGATGAGCCGATGAGCACCGGCGTGCGAGCGGTGGATGGACTGTTGACGCTCGGCCGCGGGCAGAGAATCGGAATCTTCGCAGGCGCCGGTGTCGGCAAGAGTCGGCTCTTGGGCAGCATCGCGCGCCACGCCAGCGATGAGGTGGTCGTGATCGCGTTGGTCGGTGAACGCAATCGAGAGGTTGCCGAATTCGTCGAGGCCGAACTGGGTGCGCGCGGGTTGGCGCGATCGGTCGTGTTCGTCGCAACCTCCAACGAACCAGCACTGCGTCGCGTGCGCTGCGCGCTCGCGGCCACGACCGTGGCCGAATGGTTTCGGTCGCAGGGTGCTCACGTGACGCTGCTGATGGATTCTCTGACGCGTGTCGCGATGGCGCTGCGTGAAATCGGTTTGGCGGCCGGCGAACCACCGTCGACCAAGGGATACACGCCGTCGGTCTTCGCCTTCTTGCCGAGGATGCTCGAGCGCGCCGGGCGAGCCGAGGGGGGCGCTTCGGTTACCGGCATCTACACCGTGTTCGTGGAAGGGGACGATCTCAACGATCCGGTCTCCGACGCGGCACGCGCCATCCTCGATGGTCACATCGTGCTGTCGCGCCGCCTCGCGGAACGCTCGCACTACCCGTCGGTCGATGTGCTGGCATCGACCTCACGAGTGATGTCGCAAGTAGCCTCCAAGGAACAGCAACTGGCAGCGCAACGCATGCGCCGGCTGATGGCAATTTATCGCGATGGCGCCGACCTCGTCTCGATCGGTGCCTATCGTGAAGGAACCGATGCGGCGCTGGATGAAGCGGTTGCCGCCAACGAGACGATCGAGCGCTTCTTGCAACAGGATCTCGAAGCGCCATCGACCATGGATGAGACGGTAACGCGGATGCTCGCGATTGCCGCTGGGAGATATGAAGAGTGAGTCAGTTCGAGTTTCGATTGCAGCTTCCGTTACGGCTGGCTCGTGCCAATCGCGCCGCGCTGCGCCGCGAGTTGGCGCTTGTCATGCGGCAAGCGCTGGAAGCCGACCGTCAGCGACACGCCATGCAACAGCGAATCGATGACAGCGCGGCCGGCTTGGCAGCCGACGCAGCGAAGGGAGCGAGCGGTGCCGACCTGGCACTGTGGACACAACGGCGCGAGGCCGCGCATCAGGCGTTGCCGGTACTGGTTCAACAGATCGACGCGATCGCCGCCCAAGAGCTGGCGATCCGCGAGAAGCTGGGTCAAGCCAGTCGCGAGACGGAAACCTACGAGCGACTAAGGCGCGAGGCGCACGACACCTGGCGCCGCGAGAAAGACCGGCACGATCAAGCGCTGGTGGATGACGCGGTTCTCGTCCGCCGTGCGCGCACCGCTACGCCGG
>CAZAHQ010000006.1:0-23083 GCA_964484415.1 uncultured Acidobacteriota bacterium
GACCGAACCTTGGGTCGGCGAACTCAACGTGGCAGGCCGGCGCCCGTCGGCAGGTGAGCGCGCCGAGTTGGAGCGACGCCTGGCGCATCGCGTGATCGACATCTACGGCGCAGCGACGAACGAGCAGGGGAGTGTGGGCTGGGCGGTGCATCGGCCGATGGCGATTTCACCGTTGCCGGCGATCGATCTGCCCGACATTGCAATCGTGTCGATCGACACGCTGCGCGCCGACCATCTCCCCTTGTACGGCTACGCGCGCGACACCGCGCCGCAACTCACCCGCTGGGCGCAGAGGGCCGAGGTGTACGAGCAGGCGCGCGCCACCGCTTCGGAGACGGTGCCGAGTTTCGCCAGCCTGCTCACCGGACGATTCCCGGCCGGGCATGGCGTGCGCGGAAACACAGGCTACTTGCTGCCGGGCAACTGGACATTGCCACGAATCTTGAACGAGCTCGGCTACGAGTCGGCCGCGTTCGTTTCCAGCTCGGTGCTGGTAGCCGGCAAGCGCGGTCTCGACAACGGTTTCACGACCTACGACGACACGCTCGATCATGTCGAACCGCAGCGCCCGGACAACTCCTCGCGGCTCTCACCGTCGCTTGCCCGCGCGGTGAACGCGTGGTTGGACCGCCGCTCGCAAGCATCGCAACCGTGGCTGTTGTGGATTCACTGCATCGATCCGCATGGGCCGTACAACCCGCTCCCCGCCTACGAGGGTCGATTCCGCACCGAGCGCGCACAGTTGTTGGAGCGCTCACTGATTCCACCGTACCAGTGGAAAGGAACGCTCGACTACTTCCGCTACGTCGACGCCTACGACGAAGAGATCACGCAGTTCGACACCGAGTTGGGGCCGCTTTTGACACGACTGAGCGAGCCACCTGGACCGCGCGGCCGGATCGTGATCTTTACCGCCGATCACGGCGAGCAGTTCGGCGAGCACGGCAGTTACTTCATGCACGGCAACACCTTGCATCGCGAAGAGACGCATGTGCCGTTGATCTGGCTGGAGGTTGGGAAGACAGTTCCGCACCGCGAGTCGACACCGGTCAGCCTGGTCGATATCGTACCGACGCTGTTGGAGCGCCTCGGGGTGAGTACCACGCTTGCACTCGATGGATTGACGTTGGCGCAGCGCGTTGCACAACGCGCTCCGGTTTACTCGGGTTATCGGCCCGGCGAGTATGCGGTGACGCATGACGGTGCGACGCTCTTACGCGATGCGCGGCGCGAACCGCCGGCGGAATTGTCGTATCGCCTGGCTGACGATCCGAAAGAAGCGCACCCGATCGCACCATCGGCGGCGCTGATTGCGTTGCTCGAGGACTTCGTGCGGCACGATCCGATTGCGGCGGTCGGTGCTGCGGGGTTCGAGAAACGGCAGTGGGAGAATCAAACTCCCGAAGATCTGGAGTCATTGCGGTCGTTGGGCTATGTCGGGCCGGCGCCCAAGGAAAAACCGTAGCGCGTGCGGCGCGGGAGGGAGATCCGTTCATGAGCAAGGAGAGATTCGTAGCGTCTCGCTTTACGGCAGGGAATCACCTGTTTCCGACCGTCATCGAGATCACCGAAACGTTCGTGGTCAAGCGCACCCGAACGTGGGTCACGAAGAACGAGATCAGCATTCACTTGCAGCGCATCGCCTCGGTGCGGATCGCGACCGGCATCTTGTTCTCCGATATCGATATCGAGTCGACCGGCGGAACCGATCGAATTTCCAGTCACGGTCACACCAAGCGCGATGCCCGGCGGATAAAAGAACTGATCGAGCAAGCCCAGCAAGCGGTCTTCGCTGCGGGCACCACGCCGAGGTAGGTGCCGTCAGCGAGGCTTCTCTTTGGTGGCAACCGTTGCGTCGGTTGCCTTTTCGGTCGCGCGAAGCAGTGGTTGAGGCGAGAGCGGGTTGCCGACCGCCTGGCGCATCCAAAGATCGGGCGTGAGTCGGCCGAGTTTTGCGATCCGCTCCCACTCCGCACCGAACTTGCCGGGATTGGCCGTGAAGTGCTCCTCGATCTGGAACGCGATCAGATGGCCGATCGTGTAATCGGGGAGATACAAGCCGTACTGGATCAGATGCGAGTAAACCCCCAGGAGAGCGATGTCCTTCTGGCCGAACAGCGGCGCGTAGTATTTGTTCCAAACATCCTGGGCGATGGTTACGACCGCCTCGCGGAACTGCGCGGGGGTCGCCTCACGATTGGCGTACAGCCACTGCCACGCGCGGATGTCGACCAGCGAGACACCGGCGATTTCCCGCGTGGCCCAGAACTCTTCCAGCACACGCGCGCGCTGAGCCGACGGATCGGTGTTGCCGACGCCGAGCAGTTCCAGGTCTTTCGCCTGGAACAAGAATGCCATCGCCTCCGTGAACGCGTTGTTGGGCACGCCCGCCAGCAGCGTGTGATCGATCGCGGCGGTCGAGTACACCTGCTCGACGTTATGCCCCAGTTCGTGGACGGCGATGTTGTATCCCTTGTAGTCCATGCCGTCGGACTTGACGAGGGTTCGAAGGTGCGCCAGGTCGTCGCGCCGTCCCATCCCCAACGCGTGCCCCGCGCCTCGCGATGGATCGACCGTAATTCGCGCCGCGATGAACGCGGCCTGCTCGGGCGAGAAGCCGAGCGCTTGCAGGATGCGCGGGATGTCGGCCGCGAACGCTGCCGCGGTGGGGTAACGCTGTTTGGTCATCCGATCGAGTTCGACTTCGTCGTGCGAGGCGCTCGGTTTGAATCCGGCGTACCAGATGTCGAACGGTTCGAGCGGCCGGCCGAGGCGCTGACGAACGATTGCCGCCACGCGCGAAGCCAGCGGCGATTCGAGCAGTGTGGTGAGCATCTTCTCGACATCGGCCAGTGGCAGCTCGCGGTCGCGATTGAATCGTCGATCGATGAACGTGGGGTTATCGGGATCGTACGGATCGGCGCCACTGACGGCATGAAACACACCCAGCCAGCGCTCGTAACGCTGGTCGTTTTCACGCGCTGCCGGCGCACCGTCGACGGCACCGGTGACGACGTCCCACGTGGCCGCTTGGCTGTCGATTGCTGCCGCCGGTATGGTCTGCCTGACGATCGCATCCATCACGCGTTGCAACGCCCGTTGACGCAGCAATGCGGTTGGCTTGTCGGGTGCGCCGTATTGCGCCTTGATCTCGTCTCGCAGATTCCAATGCGTGATCAGGCGCTTGCCTTCGGGGAAGATCTTCTTTCCGTCGTACAGCACACGATCCATGCGCACGTAGTAACCGTTGATGTAGGTCTCGGCCTGGGCCAAGGCGCGCGCGATGTTCTGCCGCACCTCTCCCGGCAGTCGATCGACGAAACGATCGGACAACCGCGTTTCGGCCCAGCGGCGACGCGACCAGGTTGGTCCATCTTTGATCCGCTGCTGCAGCCCCGTCGATTCGAAGTTGAGCAGCACCACGAACGCCGTTTGGTTGGCGAACAGATCCTCGGTGACGTGCGCGCTCGGGTCCCACGAGGCCAGCCGTTCGTCCAACGGCAGCATCGGTCCCTGTTCGACATCGACACCCCAGCGCCAGTCACGGCCCAGCGACACGAAGTAACCGTCGAGTCGTTCGAAAGCGAACTCGAGGCGCTCGAATGTGGCGTCCAAGAGCGCCCCTTGTGGGATGAATTCGGTCGTGACGAACCGTTGCCAAGCGGCGGCGTCCCCATCGTCGGCACGCCATAACCGCAGCGTTTGCGTCAGCCCGCGCTCGATGCGCGCACGTTCGACCTCGCCATGTTGTTTCACCAACAGGGTGCGCGCGTCGGCAAGTGCCTTGGCCCACAAGGCGCCCGGTTCGGGGGACGGCGCATCCTGCGCAATGGCCAGCGGCCCCACGAGCAAAACGGAAGAAAAAGCAACAATCGCTGCGATTCGCATGCTGTCGGCTCCCACGAATGACGCGCGGATTCTACAATCCGCGGCCATGCCACAGCCCAAACAAATCCCACGCGCTGTTTTGTTCGGAAATCCCACACGCAGCTCGCCGCGCCTTTCACCCGACGGACGCAGTCTGGCGTTCTTGGCCCCCTCGTCCGGCGGTGTGCTCAATGTCTGGCAAGGACCTGCCGACGGACAGGAGTTCCGGCAGGTCACCAACGACACCTACCGCGGCATCCGCTCTTATTTCTGGGCCGAAGACAGCCGCCACCTGCTTTATCTGCAGGACTCCCACGGCGACGAGAATTTCCACGTGTTTGCGGTCGATCTGCACTCCGGCACCGATCGTGATCTCACGCCGTACCCGTCGGTGAAGGCGCAAAACATCATGCTCGACAAGGATCGGCCGGGCGAGATCCTCGTGGGGCTGAATCGGCGTGACGAGAGCGTCTTCGACATGTACCGAGTACAGGTGGCCTCGGGTGAGACCGCACTCGATACGGAAAACCCCGGCGATGTGGTGGGTTGGTTGACCGATCAGCAGTTCGCCATTCGCGGAGCGGTCTCGATGGATCCCGACGACGGCTCCACCGCCTTGCGCGTGCGCGACACGCTCGATGCCCCTTGGCGACAGATCCAGCATTGGCCGTTCGGTGAGGAAGGCGGTCCCGAGGATTTCAGCGTCGACGGCAAATCGCTCCTGGTCAGCACATCACTCGGTAGCGACACGACACGCCTGGTCCGGATCGATGCTGCCTCCGGCGCCGAGTTAGAGAAGATCGTGCAGCACCCGCAATGTGACGTCGGCGGTGTGATGCTTCATCCCGATACGCGCGCCGTACAGTTGGTTGGGTTCAACTACCTGCGGCAGGAATGGCGATTCTTCGATCCGCAGGTCGAAGCCGACTTTGCCTTGTTGCGCACCGTCGAGTCGGGCGACGTCTACTGTGTCAGCCGCAACAGCGCCGATACGGTGTGGATCGTTGCGTTCACGCACGACGCCGGCCCGGTGGCGTGGTATCACTTCGATCGCGCCACCCGCCAAGCACGCAAACTGTTCGTCAATCAACCCGAGTTGCTCGAGTACACACTCGCGCCGATGGAGCCGCTCACCATCGCCTCACGCGACGGCATGACCCTGCCGGCCTATCTCACGCGGCCGCTCGATGCTGGTCCGGGGCCGCATCCGATGGTGCTGTACGTACATGGCGGACCCTGGGCGCGCGATACCTGGGGTTACGATCCCTCGTCTCAGTGGCTGGCCAATCGCGGCTACGCGGTACTGAAGGTGAACTATCGCGGCAGCACCGGCTTCGGCAAGCAGTTCATCAACGCCGGCAACTACCAGTGGGGCGTCGGCACGATGCAGCACGATCTCACCGACGCCGTGCAGTGGGCGATCGCGCAAGGAATCGCCGATCCAAAGCGGGTGGCGATCATGGGCGGCAGCTACGGTGGCTACGCCACGCTGGCAGGGTTGGCGTTCACGCCCGAGTTGTACGCCTGCGGGATCGACATCGTGGGGCCGTCCAACATCCGGACGTTGTTGCAATCGGTGCCACCGTATTGGAAGCCGATGCGCAAGATCTTCGATCTTCGTGTCGGTGCAGCCGATCAGGACGAGGACTGGAATCGCAAGATCTCCCCCTGCTTTCACGCCGACAAGGTGCGCGCGCCGTTGATCATTGCGCAGGGGGCCAACGATCCGCGCGTCAAGATCGCCGAGTCCGATCAGATGGTCGAAGCGATGCGCGCTCAAGGGAATGAGGTCGCGTACGTCGTCTATCCCGATGAAGGGCATGGCTTCGCGCGGCCCGACAATCGACTCGATTTCTACGGTCGCGTCGAAGAGTTCCTGCGCGACCATCTGGGAGGTCGCGCCGAGCCGTGGGTCGCCGTCGAGGGAGCGACCGCCGAATTGCGCTGAACGGAAACCGCGGATCTCACCGGCCGGAACCTGGAGCTCTCATCGAGAGGGCCCCAAGCCTGTCCGGATCTGTTCGTCGCTTGACAAAAGCGGCCGCCGGGACGCAGTTTTGCCCCTCGATGACCCGCACCGAAACAGCGCCGCTGGTGTATCGAGGCGCCAGCAAGAACTATCGGCAGCACTTCTGGACCAAGCCGTCCTGCTCTCTCGACGCACTCGATCTTCAGGTGCGGGAAGGGGAGATCCTTGGACTGCTCGGACACAACGGTGCGGGAAAGACCACGTCGATCAAGCTCGCGCTTGGGCTGATTTTCCCCGACCGGGGCGAGGTCTTGCTGAACGGACGTGCGGCGAGCGACCGGCGTAGCCGCTTGGGGGTGGGGTATCTCCCCGAGAGCCCGTACTTCCCAGACGATCTCACCGGCCGCGAGCTGATCGAAACTGCGGGCCGTTTGCACGGTCTGGACCGCTCGACGCTTCGACCTGCCGCCACACAGTGGCTCGAGCGGGTCGGTTTATCCCAGGCCGCCGATCGACCGTTGCGCAAATACTCCAAGGGGATGGTGCAGCGAGCCGGCATGGCGCGCGCCTTGGTGGCTGCTCCACGCTTTGTGATCTTGGACGAGCCGATGAGCGGCCTCGACCCGGTCGGTCGTCGTGAGTTTCGCGATCTGATCCTGTGGCTCAAGCAAGAAGGAACCACGGTGCTGTTCTCGTCGCACGTGTTGGCCGACGCCGAGATGTTGTGCGATCGCGTGGCGATCTTGCGCGAAGGAAAACTGGTGACCGTGCAAGACGTCTCGGTGCTGGCGCGCGAGCGCCGCGTGACCCGTTGGGAAGTGCACGTGGTGGGCGGTGGCGCGCTCGCCGGTGCCGAACTGCTTACCACGCGCGGTGAGGAGACGCTCTGGCGTTACCCGGCAGACGCCAACGCCGAGTCGATCATGGCCGCTGTGCACAGCAGCGGCGGCAACTTGCAAGCGTTGATACCGCAGCGTGAGACGTTGGAAGACCTGTTCCTGCGCTCGCTGCAGAAGACCGGTTGATGAGTCGGCTCTGGACGATCGCACGCGGGACATTGCTCGAAGCGATTCGACACCGAATCCTCTATCTGCTGGTGTTCTTTGCGGCGGCAATGATTCTGTTCTCACGGTTTCTCTCGTTGCTGACCGTCGGTCAGGACGCGAAGATCATCAAGGATCTAGGACTCTCGGCGATCAACCTGTTCGGGTTATTGGTGGCGCTGTTCGTCGGCGTCGGAATCCTGTTTCGTGAGATGGAGCGGCGGACGGTTCAAACCACGCTCGCGGCGCCGGTGGCGCGTTGGGAATATCTGCTGGGCAAGTACGCCGGAATCACCGCTGCGATTCTGCTCAATGCCGTGCTGATGGCGCTGACGCTGTTCGGTCTGTTGGCTTTGAATGGCGACATGGATCTGGGGTTGGTCAAAGCGGTGGCGATGCTTTTGGTCGAACTGGTGTTCATCACCGCCGCCGCGGTCTTCTTCTCATCGTTTTCGACACCGATCTTTTCGGCGCTGTTCACCACAGCGTTCTATCTCGTCGGGCACCTGGCGTGGTCGTTGCCGCTGTTGGAAAAGCGGCTCCCCAACGGGCCGGCGCAGAGCCTGATTCACATCGTCTACTTGATCGTGCCCAACCTGGAATACGGGGATGTGCGCGCCGAGGCGGTGCACGGCCTGCCGATCGAGTGGAGTCGACTGTCAGGTGCGGCCGCTTACGAGTTGACCTATGCGGCACTACTGCTGCTCTTGGCCTGTTTTTCGTTTCGTCGTCGAGATCTGATCTGATGCGGCCTGGTCGAACCATCGTCGCCGCGATGTCGGCGTTGGCATTGGTGGCAACCGGTGGAGTGTTGCGACTCGGACTCGAGGCTCAAAGCAAGCCGCCAACCAGTTCGGAACTGCTGTACTTGCCGCGCGGTCCTTTCCTGCGCGCGTTGGCGTTCGGGCACGAGGAGACGCTTGCCGATCTGATTTATATCTGGGCGCTGAATTACTACAGCAGCTACCAGAAGGAAGCGCGACGGCAATATCTCTCAGCGGTGTTCAGTGATGCGATCACCGAGCTCGATCCGCGATTCACCGAAAGCTATGTGATCGGAGCGATGGTGATGTCCTTGGAATATCGCCAGCCCGACGATGCCCTCAAGCTCTACCAAAAGGGGCTCAGAGCGATGCCCACCAACTGGGAACTCGCCTACTGGGCCGGCTGGGAGTGCTATTCCTCGAAACGATTTCTCGACGCGCGCAGCTACTGGCGCAGCGCCTCCAAGATGCCGGGGGCCCCTCCGTTCTTCATGCGTCTCGCGGCGCGAATGCTGGAAAAGGCGGGCGATCTGGACGCGGCGATCAGCGAATACGAGCAGTTGCTCGACGATGCTCCCGACGAGAAGACCCGCGCGGTCGTGGCGCGCTGGCTCGAGCGTATGAAGGCCGAGCGCCAGGCGCAGAGATCGTCGACCGAGCGGTCTGACCAATGAACCTGGCCGAACTCCAGGTCTGGGAGTGGCGCGCAGGACTGTTTGTCTTCGGCGCTGTCTTCGGGTCGTTTCTGAATGTCGTGATTCATCGCGTGCCGCGCGGTGAGTCGGTCGTAAGGCCGGGGTCGCGTTGTCCCGCGTGTGGCGCCCCGATCAAGGCCTGGCAGAACATTCCGATCCTGTCTTGGCTCTTGCTTCGAGGTCAGTGCGCCAACTGTCGCCAGCCGATCTCGTGGCGCTACCCGTTGGTCGAGCTGTTGACCGCGCTGTTGTGGCTAGCAGTTGGCGTACGTTTCGGAGTATCGCTGCAAGCGCTGATCCTCCTTCCGTGCGCCACCTTGTTGTTGGCGCTGTTCTTCACCGACTATGACGAGATGCTGCTGCCCGACGCACTGACCATTCCGATGGCGATCGTCGGCGTGGCGGTGGCGAGTTGGAACTCACGCCTGGATCTGTTCATCGGCTGGCTTGGATCCGGTACGGCGAGTGGACGACTGGCGCACGCGGTGGTGGGTGCTGTGTTCGGATTCGGTCTGTTTCTCGCCATCGCGTTGGCGGGCCGATTGGCGTTCGGCAAGGAAGCGATGGGCGGTGGCGATCTGAAGCTGATGTTGGGGGTCGGCGCGTTTCTCGGTATTCCCGGCGTTGTGTTGACGCTGTTCTTGGGTTCGATCGTGGGCACGTTTGTCGCCATTCCGATGCTGCTCAAGGGGCGCACCGCGTTGGGGCAGACACTGCCCTTCGGCTGCTTCCTGTGTCCCGCTGCGCTGCTGTGCGTGTTTTATGGGAACGAACTCGCGCGCTGGTACTTGGGACTGCTCGGACCGTAACCAGACGCCTGTTCGGACATCGCGTCCGGCGATGGACGGCGAAACGCCAACCTCAGCCTCGAAACACGGTTTCTGTGCGGCACGCCGCTTGCGATAGGGCGTTGCATGCATCGTTTCTACAACCAACGTGGCGAACTGATCTTGGATGCGCTGCTGGCATTGTCGCTGGTCGGCCTGATATCGCTCGGTGCCGTCGGACTGGGGACTAGCGCCGTACACATCAGCAGCGAAGCCGCACATCTGGACGCGGCCCTCGCTATCGCGCGCCAGTGCTTGGCCGATCTGGATCAGGTCTCGTGGCATCGATTGCCGCAATATTTTTCGAGCGCCGAGTCCCGCGATGCGGCGGCCCTCGACACGGCCGATCTGAGTGCGCCCGCGGACTGGTCAAGCCGCGCCGCATCGCTGCCCGGGGGGCGAATCATCGCGCGTCTGGATGGACTGACGAGCGACGGTCGAGGCTGTGCATTCGACTCATCGTTGGGACTGCGTGTCAGCGTGGTGGTGTCGTATCGCGAGTCGGAAAGAACGCGACACGTGACGCTGCAGCAGGTGCGGCTGTGAACGCACGCGGGTTTGGAGGGGCCGAAACGATCGTTGGAATGGCGCTCAGCCTGGGCGCCGTGCTGGCTGCCTTGACGCTGACACAAGGACTCACGCGTCTCACGACCAACGTGCAAGACGCGGAAGCTCGGCGCTTGTCGGCGCGCTGGTCGCTCGACCAGATTGTTCGCGCCGTACAGCGTGCCGGTGTCGGCGTCTGCCCCGGTCGCGATCCGCGCTGCACCGACGAGGCGATCGAGTACTTTGCGCCCGACTGTCTGGTGCTGCGTGCCGATCTCGATCGTGACGATCCTGCTGCCGCGCGACAGCCCGAGACGCTGATCGGTGGCCGGGTAGGGGCGGTATCGATCGGAAACGACGAGGTGATCGCCTTCCTGCGCCGCGCGGCGAGCCGCAACAACGCCGCGCGTTTCGATGCAGACATGGACAGCACCGATCGCGCGACGATGCCCGATGGAACGCCCGTCGCGGTGCGCGACGGATTGGTCGAGTCGATCGACACCGGCGGCTCGCAACCGATCGACGATCTCAGGGACGGCACGCTCTATCGCGTCAGCTTCGTCAACGATGCGCGCACCTTCGGCTCGGGGCGCTTTCGCGTTAGCGAGCCGTTGGCCGATGCCGTGAGCGGGCTGCGCTTCGATGCGTTCGATCGCAGCGGCAATCCGGTGGCGGCCTGCGGCGGCAGCGATGACAGCGCCGGCCGCGCGTGCCGCGCGTCGATCTACAAACTGCGGATGACGGTCACGCTCCGGCAGCGCGCGTCGCGGCGCGTGACGCTCACCGCCGATGCGGTGTTGCGATGACAGTCGTTGCCAACGGGGAGCGTGGCATCGCGACGCTGGCAGTGATCGTGATCGGTTTGTTGGTCACGGTGACCGTCTTGGGAGGATTCGGTTTGGCGCGGTTGTCGCGCCGCGCGGCGCAGCTTCGCATCGCGCGAGCGCAAGCGGAGCAGGCCGCCTTCACGGCAATCGGCGCCGCCGCGCAGTGGTTTGAGGTTACGGAACGAGGGAGCTTGGTGGCGCCACCATCGATCGACGAAATCGATCGCGAGCAGCGTGCGGTCGATCCCGATCGCGATGGGTTCGGCGTGCCTTGGACGCGCGCGGCCTCGCCCTGGAACGTGCGCTATCGAGAACGCGGCGGCGATCCATGGAGACCCCCTCAACAACAAGGACCCGACGATAGTTTCGTGGGGACCTCCGCCGGCCCCGATCTTTGCTTGCAGCGCGACGGTACGGGTTCGGCGCGCTTGGCACTCTTGGCGCGGCTGATCGACCCTAGCGGCACGATCGCCCTGCAACGGATCTGTTGGTTTGCGCCGCAGGCGAATCTGGAGCGTTCGGCTTTCGCAACGATCGAAGCGGTGGCGGAAGCACGCATCGCCGGTGCGCCTTTCCCTGCACTCGCGGTGGCGCGCGGCGAACTCGCGTGGCTGTCGGCGCCGCGTTACGACCGGCCGCTGGTGATCGAGTCCGATGCAACGCTCAGCGGCGCCACGGCATGGCGCCGCGGCGAGGCGCTGATCGGCGGAACCGTGACGGCCGCACCCGAGACGATCGATGCATGGCCCGGTAGCATTCCGTGGCAGGCTCCCGATCTGCCGCTTCACGATGACGATGACGCCGATGGAACGGCCGACGATTTCGATCGCAATGGCGCGGGCGATCTGGCTGAGTGGCGCGCCGCCTCCGGAACGGTCATCGATCCGTGGTGGCGCGCCCGGATTGGCGGCGGACTGATCGGTGCACCGGTCGCAAGCGGAACGTGTGCGTCGCCGTGGCCCTTTGGTCCACGTCGCACACCTCCCGTTGCACCATCCAAGCGTTTCGAACGATCGGGGGTGTTCGTCAACTGTGCCTCTGCCGAGAGGCCGGCTGCAATCCCAAGAGCGTGGCTCGACGCAGCACCTTCTGGTGTTCGCGGCCTGTTGAGCTATGAGGAAGATGCCGATCGGCCCGGCTGCTTTCGTCTCGATCGCGTCGGAAACTGCGCCACGCTCGAGGCCGTTCTGCCGCCGCTCGGAGGGCTGGCACTCGTGCGCGCTGCCGCGACACGCACCGATCCGCTGCAATTGACACTGCGCGGCTCGCGCGGCGCGATCGTCGTCATCGGTGCCGACCTGACGTTACGCGGCGCGTCACAACAGCGTTTCGTCGACCACGCACCGGGCGATCCGCGGGACACACGCGGGGTCGAACGCAACGCGTCGCGTCGAGACGACCTCGCACCACTCACGCCGCTCGATGGTACGTGTCAGAGTTGGGATGCGGCCGCGTGGGTGACCCACAGCGCCGCCTCCGATCCTCACGATCGTTTCGACTGCGGCCCGGTCGATCGCCATCACGTCGGACTGATCGCAACCGATCGCGACCTGCGGCTCGAGGATGGTTTGCAGTTGACCGGTCAATTGCGGGCACGAAATCTGATCGGGTCGGCCGGGCTGGAGAGCATCGAGATCTGGGCCGAACCGGCACTCGATGCCGACCCGGCGCTTCGTTTCGGGCCACCCGGCATGCCGCGGGTGCTCGTCCTGGATCGCCGGCTTGCGCCCTAGCGCGCAAGCGTTCCATCCTGCGATTGGACCAGGGAGGGGGGCAGGTCCCATATTCATTCCGCCCATCACCGCCGAGATTCACGGAGTCGCCCATGTGTCGCCTTACGAACTTCCGCAACGTGTCGTTGCTTTTGTGCTCGGTTTCGCTGCCTGTGCTGGCAGCACAACCGGTTCCCCCCACGCCGCCCCCTCCTCCAGAGGCCAAGCCGGCCGCGGCTACCCCCGCGGAAAACGCCGAACCGGCCGATGGTGTCGGCCCGCGCGAGTCGGCCAAACCGAGTCCGGTTGCCAGGCCCAAGCGCCGCGCCTCAGACACCCCCGCCGCCTCGGCCGCCCCGGCCGCCGACCCTCGGTTGCCTCAAGCGAAGGGGCCGATCGAATTGCGCGAAACCAAGGATCCGGTCTCTGGCAAAGCGGTGCTGGTGATCAGCAACGACGACCTCACCCGCATCTACGGTCGATCGACCGCAGCCGCTGTGGTCTCGGCGCCTGATTCGACGTCGCGTGACGTCGTGGGCGCCCAACCTGGCGCCGCTGCCCCCGCGCCGGACCCCGCCGCGAGGATCGCGCAGTTAGAGCAAGACCTGGCGCGCTTGAGGTCCAATGCGATGCGGCTACACAACCCCCTGTTGGGGGCCCCGGTGCAATCCGCCGAAGAAAAAGAGAAGATGCGCGGCGACGACAACGCCCAACGTCTCGCGCAGACGCAATCACAGATCGACCAGCTCGAGGCAGAGTTGGCGTCGCTGCGCGGGGCGACCGGCACATCACAAGATCCGAAACGGTAAACGTGAAGGTGTCTGCTAGCCCGAAGAAGAGTGCACGGTTCGTCCCGATCTTGATCTCAGGCCCCGGCGAAACGGCCCGGGCAAAACTCGCTGCCGCACTGGCACCCCGCATTGATGGCGTGGTCGAGACCGCGCCGCTGGCCGAACTTGTCGCCGCGGTCAAATCGTTTTTCGTGGTGGGAATGGTCGTCTTGATTCCCGACCCCGATCAGGCGGAATCGCTCGACGAGACATTGCACGGCTCGGTCCAGGCGCTCGCCGCGCACGATCGGGCGTTGCCGGTCGTGATCGCAGCCGACGGACTTTCCCCCAAGGCGATTGCGGCCGCGTTTCGCGCCGGCGCGACCGACGTGTTGTTTCTTGACGATGTCGAACTGCCGCGAGCCTTGACCGCTCTGATCCAGCGGCGCGCCTCGCGTGCCGCCGGACAACTCTTCGAGGCGTTGCCCGGCATGCCGCGCGTGATCGGTTCGGCGCGTTCGATGCGGGAGCTCGCCACGCTGATCGAACGCGTCTCCCCCTCCGACGCCACCGTTCTGATCTTGGGTGAGTCGGGCACCGGCAAGGAGCTTGCGGCACGCGCGATCCACGCACTCTCGTCGCGTCGTCGCGGTCCGTTCGTGGCGATCAACTGCGCCGCGATTCCCGAGACGCTGTTGGAGAACGAGTTGTTCGGTCACGAGAAGGGGGCCTACACCGGCGCCAACAGCACCGCGATCGGCAAGGTCGAGGCGGCCGAGAAAGGGACGCTGTTCCTGGACGAAATCGGTGAGATGCCGCTGCCGTTGCAATCGAAGATTCTGCGGCTCTTGCAAGATCACACGTACGACCGCATCGGCGGCACCAGAACCAAGAAGGCCGATGTGCGGATCGTCACGGCCACCAATCGTGATCTGAAGGAAGACGCCGCGCAGAAGCGATTCCGTGAAGATCTTTACTACCGGCTTTCGGTCGTGCCGATTACGTTGCCCGCATTGCGTGATCGCCGCGACGACATCCCACTGATCGCGCAAGCGATCGTCGAGCGACTCGCCGCCAACCTGGGTCGTCCTGCGCTGCGCATTTCGGCCGATGCCATGCAGCGGCTGGTCGGATATCGCTGGCCAGGAAATGTCCGCGAGCTGGAAAACGAATTGGAGCGTGCCGCGGTGCTGGCGCACACCGATGAGATCGGTGCCAACGATCTGGAATTGCGCTCGCGCGTCGAAGACCCCGAACGACAAGCCTGGTCACGTTTGGTCGACCTGAACGCACCACTGGATGAAACGGCGGCGACGGCAGCGGAGGCGGTGACCCGCCTGCGGATTGCAATGGCGCTGGAAGACTCGGGCGGCGATCGGGCCGCCGCCGCGGCCTCGTTGGGGATCACCGAAGAGCAACTCGAGGCGCGCAAATAATCGCGCCTCGATGACCACCTGCATGTCGGCGATTACAACGTCAGTTCGACCACCGGAAGCGCCCTGGCTTTCTCCGTGATTTCTTTGAACAGGTCGGTGGTGAGATAGCGCTCTCCGCCGCTCGGTATCACTGCGACAACTCGCTTCCCGCGATTCTCGCTGCGTCCGGCCACCTGCAAGGCAGCCCAGACGATCGCACCGCTCGAGATGCCGACGAGGATCCCTTCCTCGGCCGCCATGCGACGCGCGTAGGTGAACGCATCGTCGAGCGAGACAGTCACCACTTCATCGATCAGATCGCGCTCGAGAATCGACGGAACGAAGCCGGCTCCGATCCCTTGGATCTTGTGCGGGCCTGGTTGTCCGCCCGAGAGCACTGGCGAATCGATCGGCTCCACGGCCACCAACTTCAGGTGTGGCGCCCGCGGCCTGAGCACTTGCCCAATACCGGTGATCGTTCCTCCGGTTCCCACCCCGGCGACGATGACATCCACACGGCCATCGGTGTCGCGCCAGATTTCCTCGGCAGTTGTGCGGCGATGCACGGCCGGATTCGCCGGATTGTCGAACTGCTGCGGCATGAACCAGTCGGGATGCTCGGCAAGCAGACGATGCGTTTCCGCAATGGCGCCCCGCACCCCGAGTTTGCCCGGTGTCAACACGACCTCGGCCCCGAGTGCCAACAACAACACGCGGCGCTCGAGACTCATCGTTTCGGGCATTACCACCACCACGCGATAGCCGCGTGCGGCGGCCACCATCGCCAAGCCAATTCCAGTGTTTCCGGAGGTCGGCTCGATCAGCGTGCCGCCCGGTTTCAACACTCCGGCCGCTTCGGCGGCCTGGATCATCGAAAGACCGATGCGGTCCTTGACCGAGCCTCCAGGATTGAAAAACTCCAATTTCACCAACAGATCCGCCCCGATGTTCTGTGCCACGCGGTTCAAGCGCACCAGCGGCGTCCCGCCGATCGTCTCGGTGATGTCGTTGTGAATCGGTGCCATGAGTTGTTGCCTCCTGTGGCGGTCGGGCTGAAAGAAAACAGCGCCGACGTCGCCGGCGCTGTGAGTGGTTGAGTCGAGTGTCGCGTGAGTGCGAACTAACGCAACGGCCTCCAGCCGGCGGACAGGACGGCACGACAACAACAACGGCCCGGCTGGAAGGATGCGCTCATCGCGGCGGGAGCGTACGGCGATCTATCGAGGGATGCAAGACTCCGGCACGTCATTCCGCCCTCAGCGCGTCGACCGGATCGAGTCGCGACGCTCGCCTTGCCGGCATCACCCCTGCCACCAACCCGATCAACAGCGATACGACGATCGCCAAGAGTCCAATCTTGGGCGACGTATAAACTGGTAATTTCGGTATGAAAAGGTGCATCAGTTGTGAGAGCGCCACAGCGCCTGCCAGGCCGGTGACGCCTCCCAATAGCCCCAACGCCAACGCTTCACCCAGAAACAACCACATGATCTTGCGCTGCGGCGCGCCGAGCGCACGCAAGAGGCCGATCTCGGAGGTTCGTTCGCGAACCGCGATCGTCATGATGGTGAGGATTCCAACGCCGCCGACCAACATCGAGATTCCACCCAGCGCACCGACGGCGAATGTCAGCACATCGAGGATCGAGCCGAGTGTGTCCAACATCTCTTGTTGTGTGGTGACCGTTACGTCGCGCTGTCCGTGACGGGCCAGCATGGCGCGCTCGAGCGCCGCCGCGACGTCGTCGGCATTGGCGCCCGGTTCGTAGAGCACATCGACAGCCATCGCCCCGTCGCGATTGAACATTGCGAGGGCTCGGCCGACTGGGATCGAGACCGAGTCGTCGAGATCGGTGCCCAGGAAGTTCCCCTTCGGCTCGAGCACACCGATGATGCGATACGGTTCGCCGGCGATCTTCAATCGCTCGCCCAAGACACTGCGCCCCTGAAACAGCTCGTCGCGCAGCTTGGTGCCGATCACACACAGCGCACGCGAGGCGCGGGGGTCGTCATCCGGCAGATAGCTGCCTTGTGCAACGCGCACCGTCCAAACACGCTTGGCGTCGCTGCCGACACCAAACACCGTGACGCGCCGTGTGCGGCCCGCAAATGAGACCGCGGCGTTGCCTTGCACCACGGCGGAGACGGCCTGGACCTGCGGCAGACGGCGCAAGCTCTCGGCGTCATCGAGCGACAGCGGTCGCACCGTTCCGAGAAATGCACCAGGGATTCCGTGCGTGGCGGAAAGTCCCGGCGTGATCTCGATCAGATGCGTGCCGAACTGCGTGAACTCGCCCAGAACGAAACGCTGCGTGCCCTCGCCGATCGAGGTCAACAACACCACCGCGCCGACACCAACGGCGATACCGAGCGTGGTCAAGCTGGTCCGCAGTCGGTGTGCGGTGAGTGCGCGCAGCGCAAACCCTGCAGCATCGGCCAGACGCATCAGTGCCTCGCCAAGGCGGTGACCGGATCGAGCTGCGAGGCGCGTCGCGCCGGCAACACGCCGAAGATCAAACCAGCGGCGAGCGCCATCAACAGTGAGGCAGCGACGGCCCATATCGGAGGCCATGCCGGGAGTGCTGGAAACAGGCGCCCGATCATCCAGGTGCCGGAGTACCCCAGACCCAAACCCAGACATCCACCCAACAGCGACAACGTGGCGGCCTCCAACAGAAACAACGTCATGATTTTGCGCGGTGTTGCGCCAAGCGCTTTGAGCAAGCCGACCTCACCGGTTCGCTCGGCAACGCTGACCAACATCACGTTCATGATCAGGATTCCCGCCACCGACAAGGAGATTGCCGCAATCCCCGCGAGTGCGAACGTCAACGCCAGCAAGACACGATCGAACGTGGCGGCGACGGCATCCTGCGTAACGACGGTAACGTCGTCCTCTCCGTCGTGACGCAGCTTGACGATCGAGACGATGTCGCGCTTGGCCCGTTCGATCTCCTCGTAGCTTCTGGCTTCCACCAAGATCCTGAAGAGTGAGAACGTGTTGAACAGCGACTGCGCCGATGCGATCGGTATCACCACCATCTGATCGAAGTCGACCCCCAACGAGCGGCCGCGCGAGGCCAGCACGCCGATCACCTGGAATCGACGGTCGCCGACCTTGATCCATTGGCCGAGTGCGGGCTGCGCGCCGAACAACTCGTCGCGCACCGTGCCCCCGATCACGCAGACGGCAGCTTGTCGCTCGGGATTGCCTTTTGGCAGGAAACGGCCCGTGGCCAACTGCACGCCGCGCATCTCGAGGTACTCGGAGCTGGTGCCGAGAATCGGCGACTCACGCTCCCTGCCGCCCCAACTGACCGCAGCGCTGCCGATATTCAAGGGCGCCACGAAGCGGATCGCGGGGGAGCGGTAGAGCGATTGCGAGTCGGCGATCGTCAGATCGCGCGGTGTTTCCGAGAGCAGCGGCGGAAGACCGCCCTTGGTTTCACTGCGGCCCGCAAACACGATCAACAGGTGAGTGCCGAGTTGCTGGAACTCGCCGATTACATAGCGGCGCGCGCCATCACCCAATGCCGTCAGCACGATCACCGACGCGACACCGATCGCCATCGCCAGCAGAGTGAGCAGGGACCGCAACCGAAAACCGGTGACCGCCTGCCAGGCGAACGATGCGGCGTCGCGCGCGATCATGTCGCGAGCGCTGCCGTCGTGTCTTGTGCGATTTCGCCGTCGATCAGCCGCACGCGGCGCCGCGCTCGAGCGCCGATCTCGGTGTCGTGCGTGACCACGATCAGCGTGATCCCACGCGCATTGAGTTGCTCCAACAGCAGCTCCACATCGTGGCCGGTGGTTCGATCGAGGTTGCCGGTTGGCTCATCGGCCAACAGCACCGGCGGATCGAGCACCATGGCGCGCGCGATGGCAACGCGTTGCCGCTGCCCGCCCGACAGTTGATCGGGGCGATGATGCGCGCGCGGCGTCAGTCCGAAACTCTCCAGCGCCTGCGCCACGCGCGGCTTGCGTTCGGCCGGCGGGACGCTGGCGAGTATCAGCGGAAGTTCGATGTTCTCGGCCGCGGTGAGTCGCGGCACCAAGTGGAAGAACTGGAACACGAAGCCGATCGTGCGCGAGCGAATCGCCGCCTGTGCAATTTCGTCCAACGTGGTGACATCGGTGCCGCGCAGTTCGTAGCGGCCGGCGGTCGGCCGGTCAAGTAATCCCAACAGGTGCAGCAACGTCGACTTGCCCGAGCCGCTCGGTCCCATCAAGGCGATGTACTCGCCGCTTTCGATCGTCAAATCGACATGCCGCAACGCTCGCACCTCTTGGTCGCCGACCTGGAAGGTGCGCGAGATGCCTTCCAGTCGAATCACTTCGAAGCCGCCGCGCGCACCGCGCCCGTTTCGGCCACGACGCGCGCACCGGCTTTCACACCGGCGCGATCCAACGACAAGACCACCGCATCCCCTTCGCGGAGTCCGGAGCTGACCTCGGTGAACTGCCAGTTGGCCAGGCCGATCTCGATCGTGCGCTCTTGCAAACGGCCGTCTTGCACGACGTACACACGACCTCCTTCCATCACGCTTTCGCTTGGCACGCGCAACACGTTGTCATGGGTGTCCAACACGATCTCGACATCGGCGCTATAGCCTGGCGCCAGTCGCTGAACGACCGCCGCATCCTCGAGCTCGACCTCGACATCGACGGTGCGCGACTGCTTTTCCAAATCGAGCACGTAAGAGGCGACACGTCGCACGGTGGCAGGAAACGACTCGCCCGGAAACGCATCGAGTGTGACGCGCGCCCGATCGCCGAGCTTCACACGCGGAGCATCGACCTCATCCAGGGGCGCCAAGATGTACAGACAACCGTTCTCCACCAGATCGATCGCCGGCGGCGTTGGTATCCCAGGCGGCGACGGCGAGACGATCTCGCCGAGTTCTGCGGTGAGGTCGGCGACCACGCCATCGAACGGAGCGCGCAACACGGTGCGCGACAGCGCTTCTTTGGCGGCAGCGATCCCGCGATCGGCTTCGGCGACCGCGGCGTGTGCGGTGGCGCATGACGAGGCGCGCGATTCCGCTTCGGCCTTGGCGCGATCGACCGCTTGCGAGGAGGTCACACCGTCGGCGAACAACGTCTGTTGACGCTGCCACTCGGCCTTCGACCATTCGGCCAGCTTGCACGCTTCGTCGACGCGCGCACGCGCCGTGTTGCTGGTGCTTTGCGACAGTTTGATCTGCGCGGCGAGGTCCTCGTTCCACAGTTCCAACAGCAACTGCCCAGCGACGACGCGATCACCCTTCTGGACCTTCAGCTTCTCGACGCGTCCGCCGACCAAGGGCGCGAGCTTGGCTCGTCGACACGCTTTCACCGTGCCGGCGCGCGTGTTGGCGACGCTGCGCTCCACGGCGCCGCGCTGCACGGTGGCCATGACAACAGCGACTGGCTTTTCACGGGTCAGATAGGTCACCCCAGCGATGCCGGCGGCGATGACAAGCGCGGCGACCAACAGCCGCGACACGAGACGTCCCACAGCATTTCCTTTCCAAGAGAGAAAGGGAGGATGCCTTACTGATTCGTTGGTGGCAATCGAGCGATGCGGAGTGGGGATCGCGCGTAGCGTGACATCCAAATGGAAAGGGGCGGCCGCGAACGACCGCCCCTGAAAAAGGCACGGGCGGCACGATGCCGCCCGTGGCGAGAACAAAGGGGCCGGGGAGTGTACCCCCTCGCCTCGCTAGCCAACTCTCTCAGCGCGCTTAGCGCGCGATACGTGTCGTGATCGAAGCCAATCGCGATCCGGCGAAGCTCTGCAAGACACCGAGTACGTACACGACTTGCGGCAAGGACGAGGCGCCGGAGACCTGACGCGGCACGCGGCCGGCGGATTGGCCCGCTTGCACCGATGGCATCGTCGCCAGGATCAAACCAGCCACACTCAACGCCATCGCCAATCGACCTAACCGCTTCATCGCGTCCTCCGTACTCCATGTGTCGTGCGCCGGAGCGCTCGTCGTTGTCTTGAGCGGGGTGTTGTCCCCGCGTCGGGTCAACCTCCTAACAGCAGGCTCCATGCCAAGCGCGGCTCGGGAGGTCAACTCGCAAGCAAAGAAGGACTTAGGCGGGGTAGGAGCGAAACACGAATTGGCAGCCGGCTGTGCCGAACCCGTCATCCGGACGGACAACCCTTGGAAAATCAGCGGCTTAGCGGGTGTATCGAATCCGACATGCCGAACGCAGCCGGGCGTGGTCGCTCACAACCCCGCGACCTAGATTCCCAACAGCCCGCGCAACCAGGCTCGGCGGGTGTTTCGCGGGAGAACAGGCGCGATGCGTCGACGGACGAGATGACAGCACACGAGACCCCATCGATCGGTCGCGCACGTATCCCACTCTTCGTGGTGTTGCTCAGCGTGCTGCTGCTGGTAGCGCTGGTGCCCCTGATCGTCTTCGGTTGGGTGACTCACGGACAGATGCGCGACACGTTGGTTGCGTCGCAACAAGAGCGGCAACTCCACCAAGCCGCAGCGGTCGCGCAGCGGGTGCAAGCGTTCCTCGATCAACAAGGTCGCGAGGCGGTGAAGCTGGCCGAGTCCGTGGCACGCTTGGACAACCAGCAGGTGCCTGAGACGCGCGCGTTGTTGAGCAGCTTCCTCGACGACACGGTGGTGCTTGCGGAGTATCGGCCGATCGGGCGCGCGCCCGTCACGGTTGCGGCGATGGAGCTCGTCGTTCCGAAGATCGTGAACGACGCGCTCGATGCAGACGCACGCACGATCGATGAGAACGGTGTGCATCCGATTCCGGCGGCGGCACGACCGGCGTTGACACGCGGGCCGTTTGCGGTGGGGCCGGAGAAAGTTCTGGCGGTGACGCTTACCTCTCCCGTGCAACGCGATGGCGTGTTGTTGGGAGTGTTTCAGCAGGTGGCCGTGATGCAGAGTGTGTGGCGCGACGCGCTCACTGCTGTGCCGGCACCGACACGATTGATGCTATTGGGCAGTCAGGCAGAGGTGGTGGCGCAGTCCGGCACATCGCTGGTCGAAACTCCCGCCACGATGCAACGCCGCGATCTGGTGCAGCGTTGGGCCAAGCCGAACGGTACGGCACGTGTCGCAACCGCCAACGCCACCAGCAGCGCGAGCAGCTACGAGTTGAAGCGTGGCGGCGATTCGGGCGTGCGATGTTTGGGCGCGCTGGCTTCCACCGGACAAGGATGGGCGGTCTTCACCGAGGTCGACGAGGCGCTCGCGTTGGCGCCGGCCGATCAACTGTTTCGTCAGGTGATGGTGGGTGGTTCGATCGCCGCAGCGCTGGCGGTGCTGGCCGCGATTTTGTTGGGAAGCGTGATCTCTCGACCGGTGCGACGGTTGGCCGCAATCAGCAAACGTCTCGCCGAAGGGGACTTCTCGGTGCGCGCCGAGTCATCGCACGTGGCCGAGTTGGAGGCGCTCGGCTCGCACTTCAACGGCATGGCTCGCAAGCTCGGCGATCTCGTCGAGCGGTTCCGCGCTGCTGCACGCGATATCAACGACATGTTCGTCGGAACGATCCGCTCGTTGGCGGAAGCGATCGATGAAAAGGACCCGTATACGAAGGGGCATTCGGTACGCGTTGCGCGCTACTCGGTGATCATCGGCAGGTACCTCGGGCTTTCTCCGGAGGACATGCGGTGGTTGCACGTCTCGTCGTTGCTGCACGATGTCGGCAAGATCGGTATCGATGATGCGATCCTGAAAAAGCCGGCCGCGCTGACCAGCGATGAGTTCGAGGTGATGAAGACGCATCCCGAGCGAGGCGAGCGCATCCTCGGCAGGATTCCGCAGATGCGCAATATCGTGCCCGGCATGAAGTTCCATCACGAACGTTGGCGCGGCGGCGGCTATCCGATGGGTTTGAAAGGGGACGAGATTCCACTGCAAGCAAGAATCATTGCCGTCGCCGACACGTTCGACGCCATGACGACCGACCGTCCCTATCAACGCTCGTTCACGGTCGCCGACGCCATCTCTCGTATCAGCGACATGAAGGGACTCTCGCTCGCTCCCGAAGTCGTCGAAGCGTTCAGCCGCGCCTACGAAGCCGGCGACCTCGACGAAGTCCTCGCCACCCGCCCCGGCGCCCGCATCGCCTCACTCGACCCCGCCCGCGAAGAAGAAGGCGAGCTCATCTCCCCCCGCTAACGAAATACGGGGACGTTCTACCTAAAGCGCCCCACATCGCTAGTAAGCGGACGGCGACTTACATGAGCAGAGTGCCGCTTTAGGTAGAACGTCCCCGGATTTCGTTATTCGTCGATGTCGCGGATGACGTCCAGGGGGATCTCGGAGCCGGAGCGAAGTTGGCGCAGGACCCAGTTGACGCGCTCATGACGGCTGGCTTGCCCCGCGCTTCGTCGAGCCAACTGCAGGGCGTTCAGCTCGACCAGGTCTTTGATGCACGGTGGGCCCTTGATTCTGGCGTACGCCAACAGCGCCGCGAGATTTCGTCCGCGATCCTGAACGTACGCGGTGCGCAACGCTTGAGCGGCAACGGGGGACTTGGAGTACCGCGCCAGCGCGCGCGCCGCTTCGGTGCGAGCGCGCACCAACGACGGCACTTGATAAATCTCGTCGGTCAATAGCTGCGTAAGGAAGAGCGTCGCGCGTTCGCTGCCGATTCTCCCCAACGCTTCGGGAATGATCC